>NZ_JBOFOO010000418.1:0-2013 GCF_051659485.1 Craterilacuibacter sp.
GTCGGCTGGGGCACGCCAGAAGCGAAGGCCATCAAGCATGCGCACCCGGACGAAATGGAAAAGCTGGGCTTTGCTGCCGGCTCCATGGGCCCGAAAGTGGAAGCTGCTTGCGAATTCGCCCGTCTGACCGGCAAGAAAGCCGTCATCGGCGCGCTGCAGGACATCGAGAGCATCGTTAAAGGCGAAGCCGGTACCGTGATCTCGACCGAAAAAGAAGGTATCGAGTGGTACTAAGCCGTCAGGCGCTGTCTGCCCGTTAAAAAAGCTGCCTTCGGGCAGCTTTTTTTGTGTCGCCATAATAAAACCGCAGCGTGTGGCTGCGGTTTTTGTGTGCAGTGATGGCTTATATCCCGTCGAACGAGCACACGGTAAAGAGTGCCAGACCATCGTCGCGTACCAGTTTGGCACCGCCAAGCTGGGGGAGCTCGATAATGGCGGCAGCTTCTACGATCTCGGCACCCAGTTTTTGCAGCAGGTGATAGCCTGCCATCATGGTGCCGCCGGTGGCGACCAGATCGTCGATCAACAGTACGCGATCGCCCGGCTTGCAGGCATCGGTATGCATTTCTACCGTGGCATTGCCGTATTCCAGTTCGTATTCTTCTGCCACGGTGGTAAACGGCAGCTTTCCCTTCTTGCGGATAGGGATAAAGCCGACGTTGAGCTCATAGGCCAGCACCGAGCCGATAATAAAACCGCGCGCATCCAGACCTGCGACCAGATCGATTTTCTGATCCATATAGCGATGCACGAAGATGTCGATCAGCATGCGGAAGGTCTTGGGATTTTGCAGTAGCGGGGTGATGTCGCGGAACATCACGCCATCGTGCGGCCAGTTGGGAACGGCGCGAATCCAGCCCTTGAGATAGCTCGCGTAGTCGATATTGCTGAGGTTGTCCATGATGCGGTCCGTACGAGGGTTACCCGGCATTGTACAAGTTTGTTGTCAAACATGCACAAGGGGCGCCCGTTGGCGCCCCTTGCTGTGGTGTATCCGGTGTAGCTTAGTGGAAGAATGCCAGCTTGAAAATCCACATGGCAGTAATCACCAGCACTGCCGGGCTGAGGTCCTTGGAGCGGCCGGCCAGCAGCTTGATGGCGGTAAAGCTGATAAAGCCGAAGGCGATACCATCTGCAATCGAGAAGGTAAACGGCATGGCCAGCGCGGTCATTACAGCCGGTGCGGCTTCGGTCAGGTCTTCCCACTTGATTTCGGCCAGGCCGCGCGTCATCAGTACGGCAACGTAGCACAGCGCCGGTGCGGTCGCATAGGCTGGTACCGTCTTGGCCAGTGGCGACAGCCACAAACAGGCGAGGAACAGGATGGCAACGGTGAGCGAGGTGAGGCCGGTGCGCCCGCCAACAGCGGTACCGGCAGCCGACTCAACGTAGGCGGTGGTGGACGAGGTGCCCATTGCGGCACCCGCAGTAATGGCGATCGAGTCGGCGAGCAGGGCACGCTTGAGGCGTGGCAGCTTGCCGTCCTTGTCCAGCAAACCGGCACGGTGCGAGACGCCGATCAGGGTGCCGGTGGTATCGAACAGATCGACAAAGAAGAAGACAAATATCACGCCCAGCAAGCCAGCGTTTAATGCGCCCTTGATATCCATCGCCATCCAGGTGGGGGCCAGGCTAGGCACCGGCGCGAAGATGCCTTCAAAGGTCGATTGCCCTAGTACGATGGAAAGGGTGGTGATCAGGATGATGCTCAGGATGATGGCGCCGGGCACCTTGCGGTATTCGAGGGCCACAATCATGAAAAAGCCGAGAATGGCCAACAAAGTGCTCGGATTGTGGATGTCGCCCAGGGTAATCAGTGTGGCCGGATGGGCAGCAATCACGCCGGCATTTTTCAGGCCGATGATCGCAAGGAACATGCCGACACCGGCAGAGATACCGAACTTGAGCGACTGCGGGATGGCATTGACCATCGCTTCACGCACCTTGAACAGGCTGACGGCAAGAAAGACCAGGCCGGACAGGAAGACGGCACCCAGCGCGGTTTCCCAAGGA
>NZ_JBOFOO010000419.1:0-4184 GCF_051659485.1 Craterilacuibacter sp.
TCAGCCAGATCTTTATCAATGAACGCGTCAAATGCGCGGTCAATCCTGAAACCGGACACGAATTCGAAGGCGGACTCACCCCGGCAGCCATACCACGCCACGTGGTGATAGTCGGCGGCGGGCCGGCCGGCATGGAAGCAGCACGGGTGGCCGCCATGCGCGGCCATCGCGTCACACTGGTGGAGAAAGCCAAACGCCTCGGTGGCACCCTGTTTTTTGCCGGCCTTGCCTACGCTGAAAACGGCAGGCTGCTCGACTATCTAATCCATGCCGTGCGTTCACTGCCGGTCGATATCAAACTCGACTTCGAAGCGACACCAAAGAGCATCGCCGCACTGGCACCGGACACCGTCATCGTGGCCAGCGGTGCGCGCCGCGCCGCGCCCAATCTACCTGGTGCCGAACAAGCACATGTTTTCAGTGGTGACGAACTTAGGGCCTTACTGACCGGCGACGGCGGCGAGGAAGTGGCCAAACGCAAGCTGTCTCTGGCACAGAGGGTGATGATGAAGGCCGGCAACCTGTCCGGCGTCACCGATAGCAGCACCGCACTGCAAAAACTCAGCCATTTATGGATGCCTCTGGGGCACTCGGTGGTGATTGTCGGTGGCGGGCTGGTCGGTCTGGAGTTGGCCGAATTTCTGGTGGCGCGCAATCGCCAGGTCACCGTACTGGAAGAGAGTGCCAGTTTCGGACGCGAACTTTCCATTGTGCGACGCTGGCGCGTGCTCGCCGAGCTGGGGCAATACGGCGCCACCCTGATTGCTGACGCCCGCGTCAAACTGATAGACGGTCATGCCCTGATATATCACAGCACCGAGGGCGAAGCGCGGCTCAAGGCCGATTCGGTGGTGCTAGCCAATGGCGCACAAAGCGATGACAGCCTTGCCCGCCGCCTGCAGCAGGCGGGGCTGAATGTGGTACTGGCGGGCGATGCACAGATGCTGGGCTATATCGAAGGCGCGCTACGTGCCGGCTATCAAAGCACTGCCCGACTATGATTTATTTGAAATGCTTGGTCATTTGGTTTAAAAATGGCTATCAACATGAAAAGTCGCGAACAACAACGGCCCGCCTCCACACGAAGGACATAGCATGCGCGCACATACACTGACCCTGACCCTGGGTTTGGTCATGAGCCTGCCAACTCAGGCAGCCGAACTCAATATCCTGTCTTTTGGCGGCGCCAATAAGGCTGCTCAGGAAATCGCCTTCTACACACCCTTCCGTGATGCCGGCGGCACTGCGATCAAATCCGGTGACTATAACGGCGACTATTACCGCGAAATTGCCCAGGGCAAGAATTCAGGGCAGCAATGGGACGTGGTGGAAGTGTCGGCACCGGAACTTGCGCGCGCCTGCCGCGAGGGGCGTTTTCAGAAACTGGACTGGGCGCGCATAGGCAAACCCGAAGACTTCGTCGCCGGCAGTGTCAGCGAGTGCGGGGTCGGCATCTTTACCTGGGCGGTGGTGCTGGCCTACAACGCCGATAGCGCCGCACGCGTGCCGCGCAACTGGCAGGACTTCTGGGACGTCAAAGCAATACCCGGCAAACGCGGCATGCACCAGAGTGCACGCTACACGCTGGAATTCGCACTGATGGCCGATGGCGTCGCCCCGGCCGATGTCTATCAGGTTCTGGCCACACCAGCGGGCGTTACGCGCGCCTTTAATAAGTTAACGCAGCTCAAGCCGCATATCGTATGGTGGGAATCACCAGCGCAGCCGGCACAGATGCTGGCCTACGACAAAGTCGTGATGAGCGTCGCCTACAATGGCCGCATCACCGCAGAGCAGAAAAACTGGCCTAAGCTACGCGTTCAGTGGAACGACAATCTTTACAATATCAACTACTGGGCCATCCCCAAGGGCGCCAATAGCGCAGCGGCGACCCGCTTTATCACCTTCGCCAGCCAGCCTGAAAACCAGAAGACCTACTCCAGCTATATCGATTATGGCCCGACCCGCCTGACGGCATTGCAGCTATTGCCGCGCGAAACGGCCATGCGCCTGCCTACGTCACCGGCCAACCTGGCCAGCGCCACGCCGATGAATGGCGAATTCTGGGTCAAGCACGGCCCGGCGCTGGAAGCGCGCTTCACCCAGTGGCTGGCACGTTGAAACGCTCCTTCCTGAGCAAAAAACCCGCTGTAAAGCGGGTTTTTTGCTCTCTGCTCGCGAAAGCTGGGCCTAGACCATTTCGCGCAGCAGGTTTTTCTGTACTTTGCCAGTCGCATTAAGCGGCAAGGCCGAGACGAAAGCCACCTCGCGCGGCACCTTGTAATTGGCCATGCGCGAACGACACCAGCTGACAATCTCGTCGCCTATGGGCTCGAAGCCGGCACGCGCCACAATATAGGCCTTGCCGACTTCACCCATGCGGGTGTCCGGCACGCCGATCACGGCCACCTGAGCAATGTGCGGATGCAATGCCAGCGCGCGCTCGATCTCGGCCGGATAGACATTGAAACCGCCGACAATAAACATGTCCTTCAGCCGGTCGGTAATCGCGAGATAACCGGCCTCATCCAGCACCCCGACATCGCCGGTATGCAGCCATAGATCACCATCGACGGCATCACGGGTCGCGGCGGCATCACCAAAATACCCCTGCATCACGTTAAAGCCGCGTATCCAGACTTCGCCCGCCTCGCCCGCCGGCAGCGGCGCACCGTTTTCGCCGGCAATGCGGATCTCGACCCCGGGCAAGGGGCGGCCGCAGCTTTTGGCGATGGTGTCCGCGCTATCTTCTGCCAGTGTCAGCGTGGCGATACCGGAAGATTCAGTCAGGCCATAGCCGGTCAGGACAATATCGAAACCCAGTTCGCTGCGCATGCGTTCGATCAGCGCAGGCGGCACTGAAGCTGCGCCCGTGACGGTGGCACGCAGGCTGGAAATATCGGTGTGGGCAAGCCTCTGGTCTTCCAGCAAGGAGATAAACAAGGTCGGTGGCCCGGGCAATACCGTAATGCGGTCGCGCTCTATGCGCGAGAGTACCGCTGCGCCATCAAACACCGCCATCGGCAAAATGGTGGCACCGGCCATCAGGCTGGCCAGCCAGCCTGCCTTGTAACCGAAGGCGTGAAAAAAGGGATTGACGATCAGGTAGCGGTCACCGGGCGCCAAACCGATCGCCCCGGCCCAAACCGCCATCCCGGTCAGGTTTTGCCCATGGCCGCTCATCACCCCCTTGGGGTAGCCGGTGGTGCCCGAGGTAAACAGGATGTCGGAAGTATGATCCGGCGTCAGCGCCTGCGAGATCCTGTCGGCTTCTTGCAGTGCGGCGTCATCGGCATAAGAGAGGAACTCATCCCATGTCAGCATGCCCTCCCCGCCGCCGCCCTCCCCCAGCAGCACCACATCCCGCAAACACTCCGGCTGCAGGCCCACAAGTTGCCTTGGATAGTTCACCCCGAGAAAGTCACCGATGCAAAACAAGAGTTTGCACTGGCTTTTTTGCAGCAGGTAAGCCGCTTCGCTACCCTTCATGCGGGTATTGACCGGCACCAGCACCGCGCCTGCGCTATGAATGCCCAGTGCCGCAACGATCCACTGCCAGCCATTGGGTGCCCAAATGGCAACCCTGTCCCCCTGCTTGATGCCCATGCGCAACAGGGCGGCGGCCGCCTTGCGCCGCAAGCGGTCAAGCTCGGGATAGCTGATCAGCTGGCCTTCATCCTCGATAGCGGTGCGGCCGGGCCAGCGCGCCGCACTGGCGGCCATCATGCGGGGAATGGTAGGGATACGGGGCAACATGCAGCTCTCCTCTGATGGCAATACCGCATCATCAATAGCGCGTCGGGTACCGTCATCGTCCGCCAGGACTAAAGCCGGCAAGCGATTAGGCGGGAGAGGAGATCACTTCAGCCGTTCAGCCAGATGCTGTGCCAGATAGTCGACAAAAGCGGCGATGCGTGGTGCCAAAGCGCCCTGTTTGTAGAACACGGCCCATACCGGCGGCGACCAGCCCAGATTACTTGCTTCTCTTCTGGGGCTGACTACCTGGGCGGGCCATCTTGGCAAAAAAGCCGGCATCGATCCGCTGGCCAAACCGGCCTACGCCGTCGCTGCCCACTAAGATTTGACCTGAGCGCCTATCTCTCACCAGTCTGGCAATTCGCCACAGAGCGTGGCTAAATGAACTCCCCATGCAAAACGGCAAGCTGCCCGCGCTTGCCGTTTTG
>NZ_JBOFOO010000420.1:0-2887 GCF_051659485.1 Craterilacuibacter sp.
TGAGTGCACTGGGTAATATTTCGAGTTTGCCTTGGCAGAAATTGTCGGCGGTTTCCAGCACGGATAGCGGGTTGGTATCGTCCATGGTACCTAGCAGGGCATTGGCTAGCGCCTTGATATCGGCAAATCCGGTGACCGGTCCACGTGCGGGCGGCTGGTTTGCGCTATGTAGCCGATAGCGCTCCAGACTGCGGTCTATCTTGCGCAGTCGCACCAGTTCGGTTTCCTTGTCATGGATCAGCGCGTCCTTGGTGTTCAATTGCTGCTCTAGGCCATCAATGCGTTGTTTGAGTCGGTTTAGTTCGGCATGGTGTTCGTCACGCGTCGTGCAGCCTGTTGGCGGGTGCATGACCGCCACTTCCGCATGGGGTGGCACGGAGGTGGCGGCGACCCAGTCTTGTACGATAAGGCTTAGTTTCTCGCGTAAAGCTTGCCGGTCACCGCCCAATGTAGCTTGCCGCGCCCGTTCACCGGCCAGTGCTTGCTGCCAACGGTTAGAAAAAGCCAGTACGGCTGCGGTGTGATCTGCAGCACTCTCGTCGTGTGCGCCCAAACTGGCCTGCAAGGTACGGATCCCCGCTTGCAGTGAGGGCGTGTGCGTGGCGTCGAGGGTGGCGAGGCCGCTGAGTAGCCCTGAAATAGCGGCATACTGGTTTTCATCGCTACCCAACAACATCGCGTGGCTACAGGCCGACAAGGCCGCATGCAGCAGGTGGTTCAGTTGCAGCTGTTCGCCTTGCGGCGCAAGTAAAGTCTCCCCCTGATACAGGGCATCCAGCTGCCCCAGTCCTTCATCGAGCTGGCTAGCCAATGTCAGCCATGATGGCAGGGTTGCGGCGTCAGGCCCGGAATGGGTGCTTAAGGGCTGCAGGATGTCATGCAGCAAGGACGCATCCAGTTGCGAGGGGGGCTGCTTCAGTGCCGTCAGCGTCAGGTCGCGGGTGTCGAGGCTGACGCGTGGCGGGAGCACTGTCAGCAAGTCGGTCATTAATTGCTGGGCAAGCTGGTCGGCGAGTAACTGGCCACGCCACAGGTCCGGACTAGGCGGCAGGTTCTCTACGGCGCCTAGCGTCCAAGCTTTGCTGCAGGAGAGGCGCGCATCCAGCGGATCAACCCGTGTCAGCCACATCGGTTTGTCCGTGGTCAGGCATTGCGCCGGGCTTAATGTCGCAAACACCTTGCGTAGATTGCGGGTCAGGAGCGCCAGCCACTGACTGAGGTTGAATGGGGCCGAGGCCCAGGCCTGTTCCTCTGCGCCCGCTGCCGTTGCCGCAAGGGCGAGTTGGTCGGGATAAAACAGGCCGGCTCTGGCCTGATCGTGCTGAGCGCTCAACTGCTGCGCCACTTCTTCATGGCGCGAGGGCAGTTTGTTGTACAGGCTGCTGGCAAACAGGTTGCCGGGTAGGGCAAAGGCTTCTGGTAGCAGACCGGCGACGTCGATGGCGACGCCAAGGTCGATGGCACAGTGTTGCTGCAGAAATTCAGCTGACAGCGCCATGCGTGGTGCGGGTAGTAAGAGCAGGATGCCACAGGCCCACAGCTGTTCCAGTACGGTCATGCGTTGCGGCTTGTCCAGTTGCGGCCAGTCACACAATGCACGCCCGACCTGCTCCAGCGCCACCACCAGATAAGGCCATTCCAGCGCGTAATGTGCCAGCAAGGTGCAGCAATGCGGCGAGCTGACGAACTGGTTGCGTGCCAGTAAGCTGCGGTAGGCCGCAACGCCATCCATCAAGGTCAACCACGGGGCCTCACTTGGTTTGCCCTCTGCCGTCAGGTGGCCGGTGGCACGCAAGACCAGTAAGTGGGGCAGCCCCAGTGTCGGCGCCTTGGGGTCGCGCACCGACTTGAGTCGCGGGGCATGACCGGTAAAAACCTCAGTCATGATGCCACTGGCGGCATGGGGCATAGCCCAGCCCAGATAGGGCAGTGACTGGCGTAGGCGATGGGTATTGTTTTTACTCAGCCGCCCTTGCATGGCATGCGAACAATAGCTATCCACCGCGCTACTCAGCGTAGGCAATGCCGTCGCAATCAGCTCGATCTGAGCGCTAATACCCTGCAAGGCATACAGCGGGCCGATCACCTCGCCGCCGTCATCGGCCAGCGCGAGCGGCAGACCGAACGCGACTTCCTCTTTTGAAAATTTAAACCCGGATTGGTAAGTCATCGGCTTCTCCTGCGGGGGACAATAGCGTGGGCGCGGTGGCGTAGTACCGGCATTGCAACGTACGCATGCGACAGCTTATGTCGCATGCGTGTAGCCATCTGCATCAGGGGGAAGCGTCAACCGCCTGCTTGCGCCATTCCCGACATAATTTGCCAAAGCCGTGCAGCCAGGTGTCGAGTTCGCCGGTATCGTTAACACAGGCGCTGAGCAAAATTGTTCCATCCGCTTGCGGGCTCAGGGTTTGATCTTCAGACAAGGGGGTCTCGGCCAGCGTCAGCACGGCACTGGCATCGAAGACCGCATGCAGCCTGACCATGCCGCCATGTGAAAATCCAAAGTTGCCCGCCGCGATATAGCTATCCAGATCAAAGTCAGGCTGTGGTGTTGCCGGATCGCTGAGTAACTGTGCTGACAGCATGCGGTGTAACAGCAACTGGCGGATCTGCGGGTAGTCCCTGAGGGTGCACACCAGATAGCTGACCTGGTTGCGCACCACCAGTGCCAGCGGGTGGACCGGGTAGGACTTGGTTTCAGTCGCCTCTCGCGGACGATAGCTGACTTGCAATTGCCGGCCGGCCAATAGCGCCTGATACACCGCATCCTGCACGGCAGGATCAATCGGCGGTGGCAGCAGCGGTTGGCCCTTGGGTAACAGGCGGACCTGATTTGGCCAGTGCGCCAAGCCACCGGCCTGCCCCTCCAGCACCTTGTCTGCGG
>NZ_JBOFOO010000421.1:0-9588 GCF_051659485.1 Craterilacuibacter sp.
TGCGAACCGACCCAAGCACGTCAACACCGCGGCTCCCGATTCCCCGCTCCCGATCCCGAAAAACCAAACCCGCCAGCCGCCCCTATTCCCTATTCCCTATTCCCTATTCCCTATTCCCTATTCCCCAAACTACCCTCCCGCCATTGCTGCCGCCATATACAAACCCACCATGGCTACGAAGCCGGCCAGCCATGCCAGCGAGCGCAGCATGGGTTTGTCCATGATGTAAAACACACCATGCGCCAGGCGCGCTGCAATAAAGATGATCGCAGCAATATCCTGCGTGCTGTGCGCGACCCCCATCAACTGCGCCACCAATACCGCCGCCGCCCATGGCGCAAAAGCTTCCCATCCATTTTGCTGCGCCCAGTTGGCTCGCTGACGATAACCGGATGCCCGTGCCAGCACTTCGCGCGGCCGGCTATTGTCGTAAGGGGCGCCGGCTTTGGACAATACCGCCCACAGCAGGGGCAGCACCGATGCCAGTAGCAGGCTCCACAAGGCAAAATTCATCATGTTTCCTTTCATTGATTCCATGGCCTAATCATCGCGCTCGGCCAGATAGCGTGCATCATCAAAGGTACTCACCCACTGCGGACGGTAGACCAGCAGCACGGCCATGACCAGGCCGCTGGTAAACGCCTCCGACCACGAGAGTAAAAAGTAAAACGGCAAGGCCTCATCCAGCAGCAAATCCAGCGAATAGGCTCCGGCCACAAATAAAGCCATACAGCCGGCTACGGCCGCCAGCAACAGGCTGGCGCCTCCGGCGATGAAGGCACACACAAACAGGTAGATAAAAAAATGGGCCGGCAGGCTGCGCTGGCTTATGCGCAAGACGGCCCACACCAAGCCAACTGGCAGCAAGGCCATACACAGGAAATTCATCCCGAAAGCCTGCCACGCCCCCAAGCCTAGCGCCGCCATCGCCAGCAACACGAGCGCCAGCGCCCATAAGGCCAGAGCCGGCCCCAACATCAGGGTCAGTATCGCGGCCCCCAGCAGATGAAACGACAAACCAGGCTTAAGCCCGCCCTGTAACAGCCATAAGCCCAGCACCGCCACCGTCGCCCCCATGCCGGCATTGAGCAAATGGCCATCCAGCGTTCGCCAAGGCAGGCGCCCCGCACAAAACAGCAAGATAACAAGCGACAAGAGTGCCGACAGGATCAGCCATGAGACGGGAAACAACTCGGCAGTAAAATTCATGACTATTACACGCAATAATAATGCCCAAATCATAACAGGACTTTAGCCTGCCCCCTCAACGCATAGCCGGCAAGCGCATCGCCACAATCTGCTAGAATCGCGCTTTTGTCGCCCGCTCCGGAGAATGCCATGCCCAGTCTGCCCGCCCCCCATCTGATCGCACAGGATGTTGCCCGCGCACTGACCGAGGATATCGGGCCATGCGACTGGACGGCGGCACTGATAGCGGCTGCCAGCGAAGCCCGGGCCCGCATTATCGTGCGTGAAGATGCGGTGATAGCCGGGCAAGCCTGGTTCGATGAATGTTTCCGTCAGGTCGACCCGCGCTGCAAGATCACCTGGCAGGTCGCCGAGGGCGAGCAAGTCAGCGCCAATACTGTGTTATGCGAAATTAGCGGCCCCGCGCGCGCACTGTTAACCGCCGAGCGCTCGGCACTAAACTTTCTGCAAACGCTATCGGCAGTTGCCAGCGAAACCCGCCGCTATGTAGCACTGATCGCCGGCACCCGCGCCCGCATCCACGACACGCGTAAAACCCTGCCCGGCCTCAGGCTGGCACAAAAATATGCCGTCACGGCCGGTGGCGGCTGCAATCAGCGCATCGGCCTCTACGACGGGATTCTGATCAAGGAAAACCATATTGCGGCCGCCGGATCAATAGCCTCCGCACTGCAAGCGGCATTCAAGCTGGCACCGGAAGGTGTGAGCATACAAGTGGAAGTGGAAAATCTGGATGAGCTGGCACAGGCGCTGGCCGCCGGCGCGACGCTGGTACTGCTGGACAATATGTCGCTGGCGGATATGCGGGCGGCGGTAGCCCTGAGTGCTGGGCGCGCCCAGCTGGAAGCCTCGGGCGGCGTGGAATTTGAGACGGTGCGCGCTATCGCCGAAACCGGCGTCGATCGCATCTCCATCGGCAAACTGACCAAAGATGTGCGCGCGATCGACCTGTCGATGCGTATTATCGGGCTTTAAGCCAGACTCACCGCCAGCTGGCGCAACATGCCGGCGGTAGCGCCCCAGATAAAGCGCTCGCCCTCGGTGAGCGCGTAATACTCGCCTATCACCCCGCCGCGATTAAAAGCGTGCACCTGATAGGCAGACAAATCCAGCAGCCGCGCCAGTGGCAGCTCGAAGATCTCGGCCACCTCGCCCGGCTCGGCCACCAGCGACAAGGGGGGCGGCACGATAGCCACCACCGGATGAATGGCAAAACCGCTGAGCGTGGGATAAACCTCCATTTCACCGGCTACCAATACCTGATCCGGCGCCAAACCCACCTCTTCCCATGCTTCACGCAAGGCGGCTGCCACCACATTTTCATCGCTGGCATCCACCTTGCCGCCGGGAAAACTGATCTGTCCGGCGTGGCTTTTCAGGTGTTCGGTGCGCCGCGTCAACAAGATGGCCGGGCCATCCGCATGCCAGACAATGGGGATCAATACAGCGGCGGCACGCAGTTCGACATGACCAGGAAAGCCCTGTGCAAACTCGGGACGCAGCGGCGGCGTTGCCCGTGCCAAACGTTGCGCCATCCAGTCACAGGCTGCAGTCGCGCTTTCCGGCCAGATTTGCCCGGTCAAATTGCCAGTTTTTCTCATGCCCGTATCTTGTCGGCAGGACGTAAAAAAAGCCAGCGCGAGCGCTGGCTTGTGTGGTGTGCTTTGTCTTAACGACGCATCGAATCGAAGAAAGCAGCATTGGACTTGGTGGCGCGTATCTTGTTCTGCAGGAATTCCATCGCCTCGATGTCGTCCATAGGATACAAGAGCTTGCGCAACACCCAGATGCGTTGCAGCTGGTCTTGCGGCACCAGCAATTCTTCGCGGCGGGTGCCGGAGCGGTTGATATTGATCGCCGGGAAAATACGCTTCTCGGCCATCTTGCGGTCGAGGTGGATTTCGCAGTTACCAGTACCCTTGAACTCCTCGTAAATCACATCATCCATACGGCTACCGGTATCCACCAGCGCGGTACCGATAATGGTGAGCGAGCCGCCCTCTTCGACATTACGCGCTGCGCCAAAGAAGCGCTTGGGGCGTTGCAAGGCATTGGCATCGACACCGCCGGTCAGTACCTTGCCGGAGGCCGGCACCACGGTGTTGTAGGCGCGTGCCAGACGGGTGATCGAGTCCAGCAGGATCACTACGTCTTTTTTGTGCTCGACCAGACGCTTGGCCTTTTCGATCACCATCTCGGCCACCTGTACGTGACGGGTCGCCGGCTCGTCGAAGGTCGAGCTCACCACTTCGCCGCGCACCGAGCGCTGCATTTCGGTCACTTCTTCCGGACGCTCGTCTATCATCAGCACGATCAGAATTGCTTCCGGATGATTCACCGAAATTGCATGTGCAATATGCTGCAGCATCACGGTTTTACCCGACTTGGGCGGTGCCACCAGCAAGGCGCGCTGGCCTTTGCCGATAGGCGCGATCAGGTCGATGATGCGGCTGGTAATATTTTCTTCGGCCTTAACGTCGCGCTCAAGCCGGAACGGCTCGGTCGGAAACAGCGGCGTCAGGTTCTCAAACAGGATTTTGTGCTTGGAATTTTCCGGCGGCTCGCAGTTGACCTTGTCGACCTTCACCAGTGCAAAGTAACGCTCGCCGTCTTTCGGGGTACGGATCTCGCCTTCTATGCTGTCACCGGTGTGCAGATTGAAGCGGCGGATCTGGCTGGGGCTGACGTAAATATCGTCCGGGCCGGCCAGATACGAGGTATCCGGGCTACGCAGGAAACCGAAACCGTCAGGCAACACCTCCAGCGTACCTTCGCCGTAAATGTTCTCGCCTTTTTTAGCCTGGTTTTTCAGCAGCGCGAAAATCAGGTCTTGTTTACGCAAGCGGTTGGCGCCGTCAATTTCATTGGCGATCGCCATTTCCACCAATTGGGTGACATGGAGATGTTTGAGGTCAGATAAGTGCATAGCAGCCGTGTGTCGACTTTTGATGAAGTGAAGGGGAACTATTGACTTCAAAAGCCGGAAGTATGAGGAAGAAAACGAGAGGACGGGCGGCGGAAAGACCACCCGTGCATGAAACTGAGGGAAGGATAGACGCGATTAGATGTGGCTGTCAATAAATGCTGTCAGTTGGCTCTTGGCCAGCGCACCGACTTTGGTGGCAACCACTTCGCCATCCTTGAACAACATCAGGGTCGGAATGCCGCGAATCCCGAACTTGGGCGGCGTCTGCTCGTTCTGGTCGATATTCAGCTTAACGACCTTAAGACGGCCTTCGTAATCGCGCGACACATCGTCCAGAATCGGCGCGATCATCTTGCAAGGGCCACACCATTCAGCCCAGTAATCAACCAGAACCGGGCCTTGGGCCTTCAGTACATCCTGCTCGAAGGAGTCGTCGCTAACATGCTGGATAAGATCGCTCATGGTTTTCCCTAGGTGTAATTCGCGTATTCGCTGTTTAAGCGCTGATGGTAGCAAAGGCACAGGCCCAGCGACAACCCTAAATACGGCACGGTTTTACTATCTTCCCTCCGTTCATAACATGACGCAAAATGACAACAGCGCATAACGCACAGCGTACCCTTTGCTGGCACACCCCTGCCCGCCCGCCTATGCCTGCTACGCTGGCGACGCAAGCCGGCATTATTCGGGCGACAAATACGACAATGCCAGCCACATGGAGCGCAGAGCATTAGGTGATCCGCCCGCATCGGGTATAATGGCCGCCTGTTACATGTACAAGGACTCGAAATGGGTTTCCTGCAAGGCAAGAAAATTCTGATCACCGGCATGATTTCCAACCGTTCGATCGCCTACGGCATCGCCCAGGCCTGTCACCGTGAAGGGGCAGAACTGGCGTTTACCTATGTAGTCGACAAACTGGAAACGCGTGTCCGTGATATGGCCGCCGACTTCGGCTCCAAGCTGGTCTTCCGCTGCGATGTGCAGAACGATGACGAAATCAATGCGCTGTTTGCCGATCTGGGCAAGGAGTGGGAAGGTCTGGACGGTCTGGTACACGCCATTGCCTTTGCCCCGCGCGAAGCACTGGAAGGCGACTTCCTCGATGCGCTAAGCCGTGAAGCATTCCAGACGGCACACGACGTATCGGCCTACAGTTTCCCGGCGCTGGCCAAAGCAGCCCGCCCGATGATGCAAGGGCGCAAGGCGGCTCTCGTCACCCTGTCTTATCTGGGTGCCGTGCGCGCCATGCCCAACTACAACGTGATGGGTCTGGCCAAAGCCAGCCTGGAAGCGTCGGTACGCTTTATGGCGGCCAGCCTGGGCAAGGAAGGCATACGCGTCAACGGCATCTCGGCCGGCCCGATCAAGACACTGGCAGCAGCCGGCATCTCCGGTTTCTCCAAGCTGCTCAGCGCTGCGGCCGATCAGGCCTGCCTGCGCCGCAATGTCACCACCGAAGAAGTCGGCAACACCGCCGCCTTCCTCTTGTCCGACCTGTCGTCGGGCATTACCGGTGAAATCACCTATGTGGATGCCGGCTTCAGCATCAATGCCATGAATGCGGCAGAAAACTAAGCACGCACCACCGCAGGCAAAGGCGTCCGTTTGCGGACGCCTTTATTATTTTCGCCGACCGGATCGCCTGCCCCATCATGAACAGCAATAGCCAGAAAATCCGTTTTTTCCGCAGCCGCATCCCGGCCTTCGAATGCGTGCCCGGTTGCCACGACTGCTGCGGCCCGGTTACCACATCGAGCGAGGAGATGGCCAGACTGCCGCGCAAAAGCGCGGCCGAGCACGAAGCAGCACTAGCGTCACTGAGTTGCCCGCATCTGGGTGACAAAGGCTGCCAGGTTTACAGCGAACGCCCGCTGATCTGCCGCCTGTTCGGCACCACCGCCAGCCTGCCCTGCCCGCATGGCCGCCATCCCGATACGCCAACCGATCCGGAAATCGAAATGCAGATCCATCAATACATGCGCGCTACCAGACAGGTACTGGTTTAAACCGCGCCCGCCAAGCCATAGCCCGGCCTAAGCCGGGCCATGTTTTGCCATCACACTCAGAAGCCTATGCTCACTAGCGCCCAGGCCGCCAGCAGCGTACCCGCTGCCGCCGTGCCGTAGCACAGTAAGCGCGCCTTCAGACCGGCATGGATGCCGACATCGTGCAGGCTGTGAAAGATGCGGTGTACCGCATGCCAGAAGAACAGCGCCACCACGGCAAAGATAAAGGCCTTGCCGATAAAGTGCTGTGCGAAGGCGAGCATCCTGGCGTAGGAGAAGGTGTCAGCCGGCAAGATACCCAGCGCGACGGCAAAACAGGTAATCAACACCAGCATGGCCCCGATCAGGGCCGACAACATGCCGCCGGCACCGAACAGCAGCCAGAATACCGGCTCATGCGAACGCTTCAGTGAAGATTTCATTGGGCACCTCCGTTAGCCAGCATCCATACAAGTCCGAACAAAACCATGCTGGCACCCAGCGCCGCCCCCAGCCCCAGCGCCGTAATGGTCGCCGCAGCGACGCGCTTGCCGCCTATTTTCAACGGCGGCAAGGTGCGCGGCATAATCTTGAACCAGGTGTAGCCGTGGTACAGCATCATGGCGAAGATGGCGGCGTTGACGATCAGCAGCGGCACGCTGGCGATCAGGGCGCGGTAGGCATCCCATGCCGCCTCGCCCTGTGCCAGGCACACAAGGCCGGCCAATAGCTCCAGCGCGTAGATCCAGACAAAGAAAGCCGTGCCTTCATGCACCATATACTCGACAAAAAACGGGTCGCGCTTCCACCAGCCTGCCATCGGGCGGATATAGGGTTTTCTCGCACTCATCGGCACTCTCCTTTAGTCCCCTCGGGGCGCATGAAGCGGAAGAAGTAGTCACGCGCACTGGCGACCTTGTTGACGTTGACCGCGTTAGCCGGGTCCACCATTTTGGGGCAAACCTCGGAGCAGTAACCGACCGCGGTGCAGTTGAAGACGCCGACTTCGCTATTGATCAGCGCCATGCGCTCGGCGCTGCCGCCATCGCGGCTGTCGAGGTTGTAGCGGTGCAATAGCGCAATGGCACCCGGGCCGATAAAGTCGGGGTTAAGCCCGACCTGCGGGCAGGCGGCATAACACAGACCGCAGTTGATGCAGCCGGCGAACTGGGCATAAAGATCCATTTCGGCCGGCGTCTGCAGATATTCGCCTTCGTCCAGCGAGCGCGCTTCCTTGGGGATCAGATAGGGTTTGACCTTCTGCAGCTTATCCATAAAGCCATCCATCACCACCACCAGATCGCGCTCGATCGGGAAGTGCGCCAGTGCCTCGACCTTGATCCCCTCGGGGTGATCGCGCAAAAAGGTCTTGCAGGCCAAGGACGGCTTGCCGTTCACCATCATGCCGCAACTACCGCAAATAGCCTGCCGGCACGACCAGCGCAAGCTCACCGTGCCGTCGAGCTCGTCCTTGATGTAGTTGAGCGCACCCAGCACCGACATATCATCGCTATATGGCACCTGATAATCCTGCCACACAGGCTCGCTGTCCTGTTCGGGGCGATAACGCAACACCGATACTTTTGCCGTCACTTCGCTCATGCCTTGCCCTCCTCTACTGCACCTTGCTTGTCTGCCGCCTCACCCGCTGCGCCATAGGCGCGCACACGCGGGGGCGAACGGGTAATTTTCACATCGCCATACGAGATGGCCGGTGCGGCGGCGCCCTGATAGTGCGCCAGCGAATGCTTGAGGAAATTCACATCATCACGCGCCTCGTAACCATCCAGACGCTGGTGCGCACCGCGCGACTCGCGCCGGTTCAGCGCCGAATGTGCCATCGCCTCAGCGACATCCAGCTGGTAACCCAGCTCGATCGCCAGCAACCAGTCGCTATTCCAGACACTGGAGCGGTCTTCAATATGAATGTTCTGATAGCGTGCCTTGAGTTCGGCCAGCTTGTCGCAGGTGGCCTGCATGCTGCTCGCCAGGCGGTAGATGCCACAGCCGTCTTCCATGGTCTGCGCCATTTCGTGGCGGATATCGGCGATGCGCTCGCTGCCGTCGCGGCGCAGCAGATTTTGCGCCGGCAGCGCCGCCGCTTCGGCTAGGCGCAGCAAGGCGGCGCTATTGCGTGGCGGTGCAGTACGTGCGTAGCGGGTGGCGGATTCGCCGGCCACCTTGCCGAATACTGATAGCTCGGCCAGCGAATTGGAGCCCAGACGGTTGGCGCCATGGATGCCGACACTGGAGCATTCGCCGGCGGCAAACAGGCCGGGCAAAGATGCCGCGCAGTGCACATCGACCGGAATGCCGCCCATGGTGTAATGCACGGCCGGGCGCACCGGAATCGGCTCGGTCACCGGATCGATGCCCATGAACTCACGCGCCAGCTCGCAAATTTGCGGCAGGCGTTCGTGCAGTTTTTCGGCACCCAGATGACGCAAGTCCAGATGCACCACCGCCCCGTAACGGCCGGCTATGGTGCGTTCCTTTTGCATCTCGTACCAGAAGGCCTGGCTCAGACGGTCGCGCGGCCCCAGTTCCATCGCTTTATTGCGCGGCTTGTCTTCGGCCGGCCCCAGACCATAGTCCTGCAGATAGCGGTAGCCATCCTTATTGACCAGCAGCCCGCCCTCGCCGCGGCACGCCTCGGTAAACAGCAAGCCGGTGCCCGGCATACAGGTCGGGTGGTACTGCACGAACTCCATGTCCCTGAGCGGCACGCCATGACGGTAAGCCACCGCCATGCCGTCACCGGTGACGATGCCGCCATTGGTATTCTCGCGGAACACGCGCCCGGCCCCGCCGGTGGCGAACACCACCGCGCCGGCTTCGATCAGTATCATCTCGCCACTGGCAATTTCGACGGCCAGAATGCCCTGAACACGGCCATCATCGACGATCAGGTCGAGCAGGAAATACTCGTCGAAGCGGCGGATGGACGGATATTTGAGCGAGGTCTGGAACAGGGTATGCAGCATATGGAAGCCGGTCTTGTCGGCGGCAAACCAGGTGCGTTCTATCTTCATGCCGCCAAACGGGCGCACATTGATATGGCCGTCTTCCTTGCGGCTCCACGGACAGCCCCAGTGTTCCAGCTGCACCATTTCGCGAGTGCATTCGCCGACAAAATAGTCGACCACATCCTGCTCGCACAGCCAGTCGCCACCAGACACGGTGTCGTTGAAATGGTGCTCCAGGCTATCGTGCGCCTGTACCACCCCGGCCGCCCCGCCTTCGGCCGCCACGGTGTGGCTGCGCATCGGATAGACCTTGGACAATAGTGCGATACTTTGCGCCGGATCCAGCTCGGCGGCGGCAATCGCCGCCCTCAAGCCGGCACCGCCAGCCCCCACGATCACGACATCTGCCTTGAATACCTGCATACATGCTCCCGTTGCCACCCCACTCCCGGGGCAGCCAGATCATCATGCCAGTAATATAAAGATATTCTTATTGGTC
>NZ_JBOFOO010000422.1:0-3427 GCF_051659485.1 Craterilacuibacter sp.
AACGGGGCTAGCGCCCCGTTTTGCGTGGGAGGTGTTGGATGGCTTAGTTGCCGACCGGATCGACCCAGACTTCAGTTGCACTATTATTGCCTTGTTGCAAGGTGGGCACTTGCTGGCGACTGCTCATGAATAGCTGGCCATCCAGATAGATGCGGGCATCCAGTGCATAGCGCCCCATGCTTTGGATGGCGGCTTGATCGTAGCGCAGGGAGAAGGGTAGCGGAAAGCCCTTGGGTTGCTCCAGAATCTGCTCGGCCAATACGACCGAGGGCGCATCTTCACGGCTGATATCCAGCAGGCGGACATCGACCCGGGTTTTGGCGGGAGGAAGCGCGATGCGGATTTTATAGGCTACGCGGCCCTCAAGCTGTGCCGGTTGGTAGCTTGGCGTGCTGGCGCAACCGGTCAGAATGGCGATGGCTAAGGCCGGCAGTAGGGGCTTGATGGCGATCATTCGTGCTCCACCGCTTCCAGCTTGGGTGTACCAAGCAAGACGGCGTAGCTTTCTGCCGGCCGCCATTCGCCTTGTATCCGCCACTGGTTGGCCGGGTCTTCCAAGCGTAGATACCAGTGGTTGGCATTGGCCGACTTGAGCTGTCCCTGATATTGGCCGGGCGTGCTGGCGCGCAGGCTGACTAGCTGATCCAGATCTGCACGCGACGGATGCAGTAAGCGCAGCTGCAAGGTGGGGGGCAGGGCGTTTTTACTGGTGGTATTGACCCGGACGGCTTTCATGTCCGGGCTGATCTGTACCTGCGCCGTCAAGCCAAGCTGGACTGCAGCATCGTCGCGACGCAGCTCCATATTGATCTCCTTGCCCTGTTTGTAATAGTCATCGCTGACCATGCCGTCGTCGGAGACGATAGCCAGATACAAGGTGGCAAAACCCGCCACCACCACGATGGCCGGCCCGGAAAACAGGGCCAGTGCCCAAGGTTCCTTATACCAGGGGCGTACCGTCCCTATATTTTTCTGCATGCTTTACTCTCCGATAAAGCTGGATTTTTCTTCGATCTCGAACGAGTCGTCTTTCGCCTTGATCTTGAACTTGATGGGGTGACTGCCTTGCGGTGCATATTCCGGCTCGACCTGTACCCGCACCGGAATCAGCTCGTTAGCCATAGGCGCGAGGGTCAGGTATTCGCTATCGCTGACCAGTTTGATGCTTTCCAGCCCCTTGACCTTGATCCGGATTTGCATGGGCACATCGCTGACATTGATCAGGCGGATGCTGTAGCTGTTTTCCAGTAAGCCATCGTTGGTTTCGCGTACCAAGGATGCCCGGTCTCGGATGATATCAACCTTTAGTGGTTGGCGCAGTGCCAGCGAGGTGATGGCCGAGCCCAAAACAATGGCCAGCACCAGTGCATACATTATGACGCGAGGACGTTTGAGCCGGCTCCAGAATGCAGATTCGGGATACTTGCCTTCCAGGGCGGCTTCGGTGGTGTAGCGGATCAGACCGCGCGGGCTGCCCATCTTGTCCATGACTTCGTCGCAAATATCGATACACGCAGCGCAGCCTATGCACTCGTATTGCAGACCGTCGCGGATGTCGATACCGACCGGGCAGACATGAACGCACTGTTTGCAGTCTATGCAGTCACCCAAACCGACATCTTTGGGATCAACGCCTTTTTTACGGGCACCACGGGCTTCGCCACGAGCCTCGTCATACGAGATCACCAGCGTGTCCTCATCGAACATCACGCTCTGGAAACGGGCGTACGGGCACATGTATTTGCATACCTGCTCGCGCATCTTGGCGGCAAACAGATAGGTGAAGCCGGCATAGAAGAAGATCCAGAAGGTTTCCCACGGGCCGAAGTCGAACGTCGGTAACGCGGCGACCAACTCCCGGATAGGGGTGAACCAGCCAACCAGCGTAAAGCCGGTCAGTAGCGAGAAGGCGATCATCAGTGCATGCTTGGTGGATTTGATACGCAGTTTGCGCGCGCTCATCGCCTCCTTGTCCAGTTTCATGCGCTTGTTGCGGTCACCTTCTACCCAGTGCTCTATCCATAGCATGATCTCGGTGTAGACCGTTTGCGGACAGGCGTAGCCACACCACAGGCGTCCGGCGATGGTCGTCCACATAAACAGGCCGAAAGCCGCACTCATCAATAAGGCGGCAAGGTAGACAAAATCCTGCGGCCAGATAGTCAGACTGAAAAGATGGAATTTGCGGTTGACCATGTCCCACAGTACCGCCTGGCGACCATTCCATTGCAACCACGGCAGGCCGAAGAAAACGAGTTGGGTGCCGAGGATAAACAGAATGCGCCAGTTGGCAAATACGCCTTTGACGCTTTTGGGATAAAGCTTTTTTTGGGCTTCGTACAAGGAATGGGTTTCGGTTTCCTTGGGCGCACTGGCTTCAACTTTAATCGGGATCTTTTTGAGAGACTCTGACATTGGGGCTTACCTGTAAGAAGGTTTCGCAAAGCCCGCCCTAGGGATGGGCTTTGCGCAATCCACTTACTAACCGGATGGTTACTATACATTCATATATAACAATGGGGTAAAAATAACTGCCCGCTTACGCGGGCAGTTTGCCGTAGGCGCTTATTGCGCTTTCGGATTATTGGACAGACCCCAGACATAGGCGGTCAGTACATGGACTTTGTCGTCACCGAGGAAGTCTTTCCACGCCGGCATCTGGTTCTGGCGACCATTGGTAATGGTCTGGATGATGGTTTTTTCGGTGCCGCCATACAGCCAGATATTATCGGTCAGGTTAGGTGCACCCAGTGCCTGGTTACCTTTGCCATCCGCGCCGTGGCAGGCGATACAGACGGTATTGAAGGCTTCCTTGCCGCGTACGGCGCGGTCGGCATCATGCTTTTTGCCGGACAGCGACATCACGTAGTTGGCGGTGTCCTTGACCTTTTCTTCGCCAAAGGCCGCACCCCATGGTGGCATTTGGCCATGACGACCAGCGACCAGCGAGGTGTGTATCGCTTCGGTGCTGCCACCCCATAGCCAGTCGTTGTCGGTCAGGTTAGGAAAGCCCTTGGCACCGCGTGCATCCGAGCCGTGACACTGTACGCAGTAGGTCTGGAACAGGCGCTTGCCCATTTCCTGAGCCTGCGGATCAGCGGCAACCGCCTTGACGTCCATGCTGCGGTACTTGGCATACAGTGGCTCGTACTTGGCTTGTGCCTGAGCGACTTCTTCCTTGTACTGGCCGTCCGAGGTCCAGTTGCGTAGCCCTTTCCAGTTGCCTAGGCCAGGGTAGAGCACCAGATAGCCGATACTGAAGATGATGGTGAGGTAGAACATCCACATCCACCAGCGCGGCAGCGGGTTGTTGTACTCCTCCAGATCACCATCCCAGCGGTGGCCAGTGGTGTCTTCCGATTCGCCAGTCTTGTTGACTTTTTGCCTGGACTGGCTGAACAGAATAGCCGTCACCCAGACGATGCCG
>NZ_JBOFOO010000423.1:0-3494 GCF_051659485.1 Craterilacuibacter sp.
CTGGGGGCCAGCATGCCGCCGGAGGCGCGCCAGCGACTGGCGACGCTGGTGAATGAGTACCGGATTCCGCTGATAGAAGATACGCCGCATGCCGACCTGTTCTATGGCGCGGCACCGCCGGATTCGGTGAAGTCCTATGACAAGGACGGCTGGGTGCTGTTGTGTTCCAGTTTCAGCAAGACGCTGGCGCCGGGGTTTCGTATCGGCTGGATTGCGCCGGGGCGCTTCTTGCATCAAGTGATGCGGCTGAAAATTGCCGGTTCGCTGGGCCAGCCGCGCCTGCTGGAGGAAACGCTGGCCGAATATCTGGAAAGCGGCGGTTTCGATCACCACCTGCGTTTTTTGCGGCGCCAGTTTATGGCGCAGATGGAAAAGCTGCGTTCGGCAGTGGCGACCCATTTTCCGCCGGGTACGCGTGCCACCTCGCCTTCGGGCGGGTGTTTGCTATGGGTGGAGCTTCCCAAGGGCGTCGATACGCTGGCGCTGTTCCAGCGGGCGCTGGCCGAGGGGATTACTGTCGCGCCGGGCGCGCTGTACTCGGCACGCGGGCGCTTTAATAATTGCGTGCGCCTGTCGTGCTGTTATCCGTGGACGCCGGCTTACGAGCGCGCACTATTGCGTTTTGCGGTGCTGGCCTGTGAAGCCGCCGAAGGTAGTGACTGAATCAGGCCGGCTGGGCTTTGCGTTTTGATGCCAGCGGTGCGCTGCTATCTTCCGGCACCGGTTCCATTACCGGTTCGGCGGCAGGTGCGGGCAGCGGCTGCTCCGTCGGCTGCTGCGCGCGCCAGGAAACGGCATTAAGGGCCCCGCTGATGCGTGCCTCGCTGGGCTTCCGGCAGGTCAGACACACCGGTTTACCCGTGCGCAGGTTCAGTGCCTGATTGACGCGCTGACCATGAACTGCGCGCTGTTGCTCGTCTTGCCAGCTCAGGAGCGCCTCGGCCAGTTGCGGCATCGCGACATCATTATTCTGGTATCTGTCCTTGAACGCCGTCAGCCACAGTTCGCCGGCTTCATCTTGCGACAGCAAAATAGTCTGGTAGGTGACAGACACCGCTGCGCCCTTGGGGACAATATTGGATAGCAGCAGCGCCTGTTCGCTCTTCATGCGCACGCAGCCATGACTGCGAAAACCGGGCACGCTGGATGGCGCATTGGTGCCGTGTATACCGAGGCCCAGTTTGCTCTCGCCAAAGCGGATAAATACCGGCCCTAGCGGATTGTCCGGCCCCGGTGGCACTACGGTTTCGACCGGCTTGCCTTTTTTGCGCATTTCTTCCTGAATCGAGCGCGGTACATGCCAGGCCGGATTACGGTAAATACCGGTAATGGCATACTCGCCCACCGGTGTGCGCGTCAGCATCTTGCCGACTGCCACCGGGAAACTGTCCTGCAGCACACCATCCTGAAACAGGAATAAGCGGGTTTGTGGCAGGTTGATCACCACATGTGTGCCGGTTTCCTGCACTGCGACGTCGGGTTGCGGGATGGCACTCGCCATGGCGGACACGGACAGCAGGAGTAAAAAGCCGGATAGGCCGGATAGTCGCTTCATCGTTATATTTGCTTGGTTGATATCAGGCTGTTAGCTCCGGATTTTAGCAGAAGCACCCGTCAACGGCCGCAGCTTTGCGCCTCCCAAACGGGGTAAGCGTGCGTTTGTGCCGCGTTTCTGAGAAAATCGCCGCCTTCGCTTTGATTTGATTACCAAAATAATGTCTGATACCCCGGCCTTGGCCCAGATTGAGTCGCTCGACTATGAAGGTCGCGGCGTTGCCCATGTAAATGGCAAGACCCTGTTCATCGATGGCGCGCTGCCGTACGAAACCGTTGAATATCGCAGCTACCGCAGCAAAAGCAGCTATGAGAACGCCGACACGGTGCGGGTGGTGAAAGAAAGCTTTATGCGCACCGAGCCGCGCTGCCCTAGCTTCGGCGTGTGTGGCGGCTGCTCGATGCAGCATATGGAGTTCACCGCCCAAGTCGCGGTCAAGCAGCGCGTGCTGGAAGACAATCTGGCACGTATCGGCAAGGTGACGCCCGAGCGGGTGCTGACACCGATTGCCGGCCAGCCGTGGGGCTACCGTCAGCGTGCCCGTTTGTCGGCGCGCTGGGTGGCAAAAAAAGATGAGGTACTGGTGGGTTTTCACGAAAAGCGTTCGCGCTTTGTCGTCGATATGCGCGAGTGCCATGTGCTGCCACCGCATATCTCGGCTTTGCTGCTGCCGATGCGCGCGCTGATAGGCAAACTGTCGATCCGCGACCGTATGCCGCAGATCGAGTTCGCCGGTGGCGCCGAGGTGGACGTGCTGGTGTTCCGTAATATGGATGCGATCACCCCGGCCGATGAAGCCCTGTTCAAGGCCTTTGCCGATGAACACGGCAAGGTGCGCCCGCTGCAAGTCTGGCTGCAACCCAAAGGGCCGGAAACCTGCTATCCGCTGTGCCCGCTGGATACGCCCAAACTGACTTACCGTCTGGATGATTTCGCGGTCGAGATGCCGTACTACCCGACCGAGTTCACTCAGGTCAACCCGGCAATCAATAACGTGATGGTCAGCCGTGCCTTGCGCATGCTGGATCCGCAGCCGGGCGAGCGTATTGCCGATATGTTCTGCGGCATCGGCAACTTCACCCTGCCGATAGCCCGCTC
Organism: Craterilacuibacter sp.; assembly: GCF_051659485.1. Taxonomy (NCBI): domain Bacteria; kingdom Pseudomonadati; phylum Pseudomonadota; class Betaproteobacteria; order Neisseriales; family Neisseriaceae; genus Craterilacuibacter; species Craterilacuibacter sp. Next base: position 2,654 of record NZ_JBOFOO010000423.1, read on the forward strand.
CGGTGCCAGCGTGCACGGCATGGAAGGCAGTCAGGCGCTGGTTAAGCGTGCAGTCGAAAACGCGACCCATAACGGGCTGCAGGACAAGGTCAGCTACGAGATGGCCAACCTGTTTGATGTGACTGAAGAAAGCTTTGCCGGCCTGGGCAAGTTCGACAAGATGCTGATCGACCCGCCACGCGATGGTGCGGTGCAGCTATGCCAGGCGCTGAGTGACGACAGTGCTCCGCAGCGCATCATTTATGTGTCGTGCAGTCCGTCCACACTGGCGCGTGACGCTGGCGTACTGGTCAATACCAAGGGGTATACCCTCAAGGCGGCCGGCATCATCAATATGTTCCCGCACACCGCACACGTCGAGAGTATCGCCTGGTTTGAAAAAACCGGTCCGTGCAAGACCCGCGAACAGCTGGCGGCCATGGCTGCGGCCGAAGAGGCCGAGCGTGCTGCGGCCAAGGCGGCGTCAATGGCCGCCCGTGCCGAGCGCGAAGCGATAGAAGCCGAGCTGAACCGGGAAGAAAACGAGCGTCTGGCGGCAGAGCGTGCCGAACGGCTGGAGGCCAAGGAAGCGCGCCGAGCGTATTACTTCGCCGAAAAGGCACGACGCGAAGCCGAGGCAGCAGCAGGCAAGCCGGTGGATGAATAAAAACGCCCGCTTTCCTCAAGCCTGAACGGCATGAGGAAAGCCCGTTTGCCGCGCTAAGGGCGTGCCATGCAAAAAAACCGCTATCCATTTATGGATGGCGGTTTTTTTAGCGTAAGGCAGCAGCACATTGCTGACAATGGATGCGGCACCGGGCCGGAGCCATACGCACTGATCTGCGCGTCCCGCTTGGCCGGA
>NZ_JBOFOO010000424.1:0-3662 GCF_051659485.1 Craterilacuibacter sp.
TCTGGTCGAGCGCTATGTCGGTGCCTGGGCCGGCCCCGAGGCGCTGATAGCCAGCGTCAAGATCCGTCTGGGCGCGCCCAACTATCCGGGTGACTGCATGACCATGCAGGGCGAAGTCAGCGCCAAGGATGAGGCGGAACAGTCGCTGACGGTCGCCATGCGTGGCGTCAACAGCATGGGCGATCACGTCAGCGGCACAGTGAAGCTGCTGTTTGCACAAGGGGCGACGACATGAACAGCTTATCCAGTCAGGTGGCCATCGTAGGCCTGGGCGCGACCGAATTTTCCAAGGATTCCGGGCGCACCGAAATCCGCCTTGCCACCGAAGCGGTATTGGCCGCGCTCAACGACGCCGGTATCGATCCGGCCGAAGTCGACGGCCTGTGTACCTATAGCGTCGACAACAATCCCGAGCGCGAGGTGTTCCGCCAGATCGGCGGCAAGGAGCTTAAGTTCTTTGCCCGCACCCCCGAAGGCGGTGGTGCCGCCTGTGCGCCTTTCCTGCACGGCATGATGGCGATCGCGACCGGCGTGGCCAATGTCGTGGTGGTGTATCGGGCGATGAACGAGCGCTCGTGGTACCGCTTCGGTGCCGGCATGCAGGGCAAGGAAGCGGACCCGTTTTTCGAGACTACCAATTTTGGTTACTACATTCCGCATGGTCTGGTCAGCCCCGCCAGCTGGGTGGCGATGAGTGCGCAGCGCTATATGCACGAATTCGGCGCCACCAGCGAGGATCTGGGGCGCATCGCGGTGGCGGCGCGCGACTTTGCCGCGACCAATCCCAAGGCTTTCTTCTACGGCAAGCCGATCACGCTGCAAGACCACCAGAATTCGCGCTGGATTGCCGAGCCCTTGCGCTTGCTGGATTGCTGTCAGGAGAGTGACGGCGCGGTGGCCATGGTGCTGGTATCGCGCGAATACGCCAAAAAACTCAAGCAGACGCCGGTCTTCCTCAAGGCGGCGGCGCAGGGCACCTACCAAGACCAGCAGATGATGACCAGCTACTACCGCTCCAGTATCACCGGCCTGCCCGAAGCCGGGCTGGTGGCGCGCCAGCTGTGGCAGATGAGCGGCCTCACCCCCAAGGATGTGCAGACGGCGGTGATCTACGACCACTTCACGCCTTTTGTCTTGCCGCAACTGGAGGAGTACGGCTTTGCCGGTCGCGGCGAGGCCAAGTACTTCATCCGCGAGGGCCGGCATGCCCGCGGTGGTGATTTGCCGATCAATACCCACGGCGGCCAACTGGGCGAAGCCTATATCCACGGCATGAATGGCGTGGCCGAGGCGGTGCGTCAGGTGCGCGGCGATGCCGTCAATCAGGTCAAGGGTGTGAAAAACGCACTGGTCACCGCCGGTACCGGTGTGCCGACCAGCGGCCTGATCGTGGGCCAGGACTAGGAGAGGCGCCATGTATGTAGAGCTGACAACAGCGCAGCAGGCGCTGAAAAAAGAGCTGGCCGGCTATTTTGCCCGGCTGATGACACCCGAGGCGCGCGCGCGTCTGGCCCAGCCCGAGGAAACCGATGCCATCTATCGCGAACTGATCGCGCAGGCCGGTCGCGACGGTTATCTGGCTTTGGGCTGGCCCAGGGAATATGGCGGCGCCGGCATGGGGCCTATCGAGCAACTGGTCTACTTCGAAACGGTGGTGCAGTCCGGCGCGCCGTTCCCGTTCGTAACGGTCAATACCGTGGGCCCTGCGCTGATGGCGCACGGCAGTGACGAGCACAAGGCCAGGTTTTTGCCGGGCATCGCCCGAGGCGACATTCATTTTGCCATCGGCTATTCCGAGCCGGATGCCGGCACCGACCTCGCGGCTCTCAAATGCAGTGCCGTGCGCGACGGCGACGATTTTATCGTCAATGGCAGCAAGATCTGGACCAGCCACGCACAGTACGCCGACTACATCTGGCTGGCGGTGCGTACCGATCCGGCCGCCCCCAAGCACAGGGGCATCACCATCCTGATCGTCGACGCGAAAGCGCCGGGGGTATCGGTTGCGCCTATCTATACGGTCGGGCACCGCACCAATGCGACCTATTACGACAATGTGCGGGTGCCGGCGTCTATGGTGGTGGGCGAGGTCAACGGCGGCTGGTCGCTGATTACCTCCCAGCTCAACCACGAGCGCATCGGTCTGGGGGCCCACTCGATGAAGATGGTCGGCATCTACCGCGAAGTCTACGACTGGGCGCAAACACCGGATGCGTCGGGTGTTCGGCCGGTCGACACGCGCTGGGTGGCAACGCGCCTGGCCGAAGCCTGGTGCGAGCTGGAAGCGATGAAGGTGCTCAACTACCGGCTGGCGGCGGATCTGGCCGAAGACAGGCTGTCACCGGCGCTGGCGTCCGCCGCCAAGGTCTACGGCACCGAGGCCGAGCAGACGGTAGCCAGAAAGCTGGCCGAAGTCGTGGGCTCGGCCGGCCTGATCCGTGCCGGCAGCAAGGCCTCAGTACTGGGCGGCCTGATCGAGGAGACGGTGCGTCATGTCACCATTACCAGCTTCGGTGGCGGCACCAACGAGATTCAGCGCGAAATCATCGCCCAGTTCGGCTTGGGCCTGCCAAGGGTGATCAGATGAAACGCGATGCCATGAACCCCGCCGTTTCGCGCGAAGCGACGCAGGCGAAACTGGATGCCAGAAGCGCGGTCGCCAATGCCGTGCGCCCGAAAGACGCCTTCACGCTGGGTGACCGGCTGGAGCAGCAAACACGGATACACGGCGCGCAGCCTTTCTTGCTGTATGGCGATGAATCCCTCAGCTACGCGCGCGTCAATGCCTGCGTCAACCAGTATGCGCACGCGCTTTACACTCTGGGGATACGCAAGGGCGATGCCGTGGCGCTGGTGATGGAAAACCGCCCCGAGTATTTTATTGCCTGGTTTGCGCTAAACAAGCTCGGTGCCGTGTGCGGCTTCATCAATACCAATCTGACCGGCACGCCGCTACGCCATGCATTGGCGGCGACCGAGGCGCGTGCGGTGATAGTCGGCGACGAGTGTCTGGCTAATTTTAACGGGATAGATACCGGTCATGTGCCGGTGTGGCGGGTCGCCGAGGCACGCCACGCGCCAGACGACAGCGTGCTGGCACTGGCTGCGCTGGAGCTGTCGCGACTGGCGCGCCAGAGCGCGGACAGCAATCCCGACCCGGCCTTGCGCGAGGGGCTTAGCGGCGAAGATACCGCGCTTTATATCTGCACCTCGGGCACCACCGGCCTGCCCAAGGCCGCCAAAACCAGCCATATGCGCTGGCTCAACGTCGGCGACATCATGCAGGTGACGCTGTCGGCCACGGCTGACGATGTGTTTTATTGCTTTTTGCCGCTGTATCACGGTGCGGCGGCAATGTCGCTGGGGTCGACCGCGCTGCGCTGCGGCGGTGCCATCGTGATCCGGCGCAAGTTTTCGGTGCGCGAATTCTGGGCCGATGTCCGGCGTTACCACATCACGGTGTGCCAGTACATCGGCGAGATCTGCCGTTATCTGCTCAATCAGCCCGAGCGTGACGATGAACGCGCGCACTCGCTGAATAAGATGATGGGCGCCGGACTGTCGGCCGATGTGTGGACGCGTTTCACGGCGCGTTTCGGGCCTATGGCTATTTATGAAGGCTGGGGCGCTACCGAGTCCAACTGCAATATCATCAATGTCGA
>NZ_JBOFOO010000425.1:0-2702 GCF_051659485.1 Craterilacuibacter sp.
GTAATACCACGTGCCTTTTCTTCTGGCGCGCTGTCGATCTGGGCATAACCCTTGGCTTCGCCACCAAACTTCTTCGACAGAATGGTAGTGATAGCAGCAGTCAGAGTTGTCTTACCATGGTCTACGTGACCAATGGTGCCAACGTTTACGTGCGGTTTTGTCCGCGCGAATTTTTCCTTAGCCATGGCAAAATTCCCTGAAACTTAACAAGGTTGAATTTGGTGCCCATGGGCGGAATTGAACCGCCGACCTCTCCCTTACCAAGGGAGTGCTCTACCCCTGAGCTACATGGGCCTCGTACACATACATATCCTGGAGCGGGTGAAGGGAATCGAACCCTCGTCATAAGCTTGGAAGGCTTCTGCTCTACCATTGAGCTACACCCGCTTATCACGCGCCGCTTACTTCACGTCGCCAAGATAATCTAAATCTGGTGGGGGGAGAAGGATTCGAACCTTCGAAGGCTGAGCCGTCAGATTTACAGTCTGATCCCTTTGACCGCTCGGGAATCCCCCCTTGGAGAGACCCGAATAATACAGAGCCCCGCCTAGGTCGTCAACACTTTATCGTGCATTTTTTTCTAAAATCGCCTAACTGCAGGCAAAAGCAGCATACTTCGCCACATCAAGCAGCACAAGCCCTTTAGCAATCAAGCACTTAGGCCTTGCCGGTAATAATCAGATACTTGGCTTGCAGCTCATCCTGGGTTTCAGGATGGTTAGGATCCAGCGGGATGCAATCCACCGGACACACTTGCTGGCATTGGGGTTCATCGTAATGGCCCACACACTGTGTACACAGATTGGGATCAATCACATAAATCTCTTCGCCTTGCGAAATGGCATTGTTCGGGCATTCCGGTTCGCAAACATCGCAATTGATGCATTCATCCGTAATTATCAAAGACATACTATTTTCCTCAGGAATTCCAGTTTGCGATTCTGTCACCGCCATTTACAAAGGGCAAGGACAGTACCGTCATATTGATATGCTTTAAGCGCTGGCTTCTTCTACTGATTCGGGCTTTTGCAGCAGCGCATAATGCACCATGCCGGCCGCCCCGTCCTTTAATACGATCCAGCCATCCAGCGCTGGCCACTTGGCCGCCTCGGCATAGACCCGCCCCCCCTCATTCAGCAAGGCCGGCAACAACGGCAACAAGGCCGGCAGCAAATCCTGACTAAAAGGCGGATCAAGAAAGATAAGATCGAAGCGTTCCCGCGTCGATTTGAGATAAGACAGCGCATCCGCCCCCATCACATCAATCTCGGTCGCTCCCAATAGTTCGCGACTAGCCTTGAGCGCGGCTACCGCCTTGCGATCGCGCTCAATCAGCACCACATGCTTGGCGCCACGCGATGCCGCCTCGAAGCCTAGCGCACCACTACCGGCAAACAAGTCCAGGCAATGCAAACCATCCAGTTCATGCCCCAGCCAGTTGAACAGGGTGGTACGCACCCGGTCAGGCGTCGGACGCAAACCGTCCACATCGGGAAAAGCCAGCAGTCTGCGCCGGTATTTACCGGCGATAATACGCACCTTGTTGTTACGGTACTCGGCCATATACCCTCCAAACTCAAGGCGCAGAGTTTACCGTGAACTTGCCAAGTTTGCCTCATGCCGTAGCGACAAAAGCCGCCCGCCGCCAGCAGACTACATCCTTTATATGTCGTTTCGGCAACTGCACAGCGACTCAGACTGCGATAGAACTGCCCAGCGCGGCATTTGAAGATACAATCGTGCATCGAACACAGACACACAGACACACAAGCATGTTCAGCTTTTTCAAGAAAAAACCAGCCGCCCCTGTCGCCCCCCCTCTGGAAAACGAGGAGGTGGCGAGCACGCCAGCCCCCTCCCCTGCTCAAGACACCCCGTCATTGAGCGAGCCCACGCTGAGTGCACAGGATGCGGTTACGGCCTCAGCCGAGCCGGCAGCCACCGAGACTGCCCCAACTCAGGAACCCGTCACCCCCGAAGCAACAGCAGAGGCTGCGAACGCGCCCAAGCACAGTTGGACGGAGCGGCTAAAGGCCGGGCTGGGCATCCATAGCGCAGCCACATTGCCGGAGACACCGGCTATCGAACCGGCCACGACCCAAGCACCGGCGCTGGAAGCGGAGCTTACGCACGCAGCGACAGAGCCGCATGCCCCCCAGCAAGCGCTGACAGCAGAGCCGGATGCAATACCGGCGCCCGAATCCGCACCACTGCACACCCCGACAATCGAAGTGCCGGCCGAAAACGCTGCGCCCGCGGCGGATACGCAGCCGATCGCCGCCAGCCCCGCCCCTTCCGCCCCGCCGCTGCCTGAAGCCCCTCCGGCCAAAAAAGGCAGCTGGACCGAGCGCCTTAAGGCCGGGCTGGCCAAGACGCGCAGCAAGCTGGGCAAATCGCTGGCGGCACTGTTTGGTGGCGGCAAGATAGATGAAGACTTGTACGAGGAACTGGAAGCGGTACTACTCACCGCCGACATGGGGATAGCGGCAACGACCCACCTGCTGGGCGACGTACGCCAACGTGTCTCGCTCAAGGGCCTGAAAGATGCGTCCGAACTCAAGGGCGCACTCAAGGACTCGATCAACGAATTGATCGAGCCGCTGGAAAAGCCGCTGGACATCAGCGGCAAGAAACCTTTCGTCATCATGCTGGCCGGCGTCAACGGTGCCGGCAAGACCACCTCCATCGGCAAGCTGGCCAAG
>NZ_JBOFOO010000426.1:0-6873 GCF_051659485.1 Craterilacuibacter sp.
GCGACAAAGCGTCCGCGCGGGATGCTCAGGTTGATGTTTTTCAGGATGCTGCGTTCACCGTAGGCAAAGCTGACATTCCTGAATTCGATAAAACTGTCTGTGCTCACGGAGGTTTCTATGACCGAAAAAAATGGGGCAGAATCTGCCCGAGTTAATCGGCATTTTAACCCCGGATGGCCATAATGGCCAAATCGTTAGCAGAGTTTATGCCGCATTGTTGCAATGCACACAGTCTGCGCTTGGCAGCGGCCGGGTTTGCTTGACGCAGTGCGGGTTTTTTGCACAAGAAAAGCCCGCCGTAGCGGGCCTGAATCGCTGTTGCGGGCTTAAATGCCGCGTAACAATTCGTTGATGCTGGTCTTGGAGCGGGTCTGGGCATCGACTTTCTTGACGATGACCGCGCAGTACAGGCTGTGGCTGCCATCCTTGGATGGCAGGCTGCCGGATACCACGACCGAACCTGCCGGCACGCGGCCGTAGTGGATTTCACCGGTCTCTCTATCGTAGATACGGGTCGACTGGCCGATAAATACGCCCATCGAAATTACCGAGCCTTCACCCACGATGACGCCTTCCACCACTTCGGAGCGGGCGCCGATAAAGCAGTTGTCTTCGATAATGGTCGGGTTGGCCTGCAAGGGTTCGAGTACGCCGCCGATGCCGACACCGCCGGACAGATGCACGTTCTTGCCGATCTGGGCGCAGGAGCCGACGGTGGCCCAGGTGTCGACCATGGTGCCTTCATCGACAAAGGCGCCGATGTTGACAAAGGAAGGCATCAGTACCGTGTTCTTGGCGATAAACGCGCCCTTGCGTGCCACTGCGCCCGGTACTGCACGAAAGCCGGCAGCGCTGAAGTCCTGTGCTTTCCAGTCGGAAAATTTGGTATCGACCTTGTCGAAGTAGCGGCTGACACCATCGTCCATCACTTCATTGTCGCGAATGCGGAACGACAGCAGTACGGCTTTTTTCAGCCACTGGTGGGTGACCCATTCACCGTCCAGCTTCTGGGCAACGCGCAACTGGCCGTTGTCCAGTTCATGGATGACTTGTTCGATGGCGGACTTCAGCTCGGCCGATACCGTGGCCGGGGTGATGGCGGCGCGGTCTTCGAATGCGGTTTCGATCAAGGGTTGCAATGGATGCATGTGGTGTAGTCCTTTGGCGAGATGAATAGAGGTGCTCATGATTGCATTCTTTGTGATGTATTAGGTGTAGTCAGTGCTGACAAACTGTTCGATACGCTGTGCGGCAGACACGCATTCTGCCAGCGGCGCGACCAGTGCGATACGGATATAGCCCTGGCCCGGATTGTGGTCGTGTGCGGTGCGCGCCAGCAAAGAGCCGGGCAAGACGGTGATGTGTTCGCGCTCGAATAGCTCGCGGGTAAAGCGGATATCGTCACCACCGGGCACGCTCGCCCATAGATAAAAGCTGGCATCTGGCCGCCTGACATCGAGTACACGGGCCAGAAACGGGGTGACGGCGTCGAATTTGGCGATATAGGCGGCGCGGTTTTCCGTCACGTGTGCCTCATCGCCCCAGGCGGCAATGCTGGCCGCCTGGGTTGGCAAACTCATGGCGCTGCCGTGATAGGTGCGGTACAGCAGAAAGTCTGCCAATAGCTTGGCGTCACCGGCCACAAAGCCCGAGCGTAGGCCGGGCGCATTGGAACGTTTGGACAAGCTGGTAAACATCACGGTGCGCGCGAAGTCGCGGCCAAGCTTGCGGGCAGCTTCCAGTGCTCCCAGCGGCGGAGTGCCGAAATGGATTTCGGAGTAGCACTCATCGGAGGCGATTACGAAGCCGTAGCGATCAGACAAGGCAAACAGTGCCTGCCAGTCGGCGAGGCTCATCACCGCGCCGGTCGGGTTGCCGGGCGAGCAGACAAACACCAGTTGCGTACGCTGCCATACGGCCTCGGGTACGGTCGACCAATCCGGCTGGAAACGATTTTCGGCGACACAGTTGACGTAAAACGGTTCGGCACCGGCCAGTAGTGCAGCACCCTCGTAAATCTGGTAAAACGGGTTGGGTGAAATGACGACAGGCTTTTCTGGCGTCGAGCAGTCGATCACGCTTTGTACGAAGGAAAACAGTGCTTCACGGCTGCCGTTGACCGGCAGTACTTCGCGTACCGGATCCAGTTCGATAGCGTAGCGGCGTGCGGCCCAGTCGGCGCAGGCCTGACGCAAGGCATCCGTACCCAGTGTCGCCGGATAGCCGGATAGGCCCTCCAGATTGCCGGTAAGCGCCTCGGTGAGTAGCGCCGGGGTCGGGTGCTTGGGTTCGCCTATCGACAGATTGATGTGCGCCTTGTCCTGTGCCGGCTGAATGCCGGACAGCAGCGCACGCAGACGCTGGAAGGGATAGGGTTGCAGTAGGGCCAGATTGGGGTTCACGGTTCTCTCTCGTGCTGCAGCAAATTCCACCATCTTAAAGAAGGGCATATGATTCTGGCAAAACAAAAACGGACTGCCATGCTCTGCCTGCTGACGACAGCGCTGGTATGGGGGCTGATGTGGGTGCCGTTTCGTGCCTTGCAAGCGGGGGGCGTTAGCAACTGGACTACTTCGCTGGCGGTTTATCTGATCGCTACCATGCTGGGTTTAAGCCTGTTCTGGCCTACCTTCCGTAGCGAATTCCGCTTCATGCCGGTGCTGTTGCCCATGATGCTGGCTTTTGGCTGGTGCAACTTCAGCTATAGCTGGGCGCTGACCGAAGGACCGGTGGTGCGTGTGCTATTGCTGTTTTACCTGTCCCCCTTATGGACGGCATTGCTGGCTAGGCTGATTCTGCACGAACGCCTGACACGCGCCGGCTACGGCGTGGTCGCCGGCTCGCTGGCCGGTTGTGTGGCCATCTTGTGGCGTCCCGGTGTATTTGCCGGCGAACTGCCTTTAAGTCATGTCTACGAGTGGCTGGCCTTGTCCGGCGGGATGGCATTTTCACTGGGTAATGTGCTGAGTCGCAGTGCCGATAAGCTGCCGCTGCCGGTCAAGTCGGCCATGATCTGGCTGGGTGTGGTGGTGTTTGCTGCCGGAGCCTTGCTGGTGCGCGGGCAGTTGGGTGCGGTGCTGGAGATACCGCCCATGGCCTGGGCGGTGATCGCGGCGCTGGGGGTGACCTTGCTATGCACCAGCGTGATCTCGCAGCATGGCGTATCGCTGTTGCCGGCCAATCAGGTGATGGCGCTGATGCTGATGGAGCTGGTGTTTGCCGCCGCCACCGCCTGGTTGCTGGCTGGGGAGACCGTCAGCATTCAGGAATGGCTGGGCGGGGCGCTGATTGTGCTGTCCAGCCTGTTCTCCGGGCGCATGAGTCAAAAGAGCGTACCCGCGGCGAGCCCCGCTCCCGCTTAATAGTGCGGTGGAAGTTCGTCGCGCAACGAATGCCCGTCACTGTTTTCACCGCTGCCGCGTGCGCTTTGGCGGTACAGGAGGCGCAACTGTTCCTGTAGCAAGTCGATTTCTTGCTGCTGGCGCGCCAGCGTCGTGCTTAGTGTTTCCACCGTGTCATCGAGGAAGGCCAGACGGATTTCCAGCTCGGCACTGCGCGTGTCGGCATCGCGTGCTAACAGCCAGTTGTGTAGCTGTTGCACCCTAAACGGACGCCGGAACAGGGTATAGAGTTCCAGCCAGTCTTCGGCGCGCATCCAGGGCAGGCTGTCAGTCCAGTCTACCTGTGCCGGAACAAAATCCCAGCTACTCACACGCCCTTCGTCCTGTACGGCAATGCCGGCGATCAAGTCCAGCGTAGTGCCATCGCTACTAATAAAGCGGGCAAAGTGTTGCGCCACATTGCGCGGGTGTGCGGGGCGTGCTTCTTCGTTAAGCACCTCACGTAAACGCAGTTGCGCCTGGGCAAAATGTTCGGGCGTGATCATCAGATCCAGATCCTGCGGATTCGCTTCCAGTCCCAGATGATGGAGCAGGGTGCTGCCGCCTATGGCCCAGTCAAGTCCGTTAAGCAGGGGCGCGATGTGTCGCGCCAGCGACAGCGGGGCAGGGATGTTCATCTAGTTTCCTTGTTCAGAGCACCATCGCCGCAATCCAGCCTGCCGTCAGTAGTGGCAGGTTGTAGTGCAGGAAGGTAGGGATCACGGTGTCGCGGATATGGTCGTGCTGGCCATCTACATTCAAGCCCGAAGTCGGGCCCAGCGTCGAGTCGGAGGCAGGCGAACCGGCATCGCCCAGCGCACCCGCAGTACCGATAATGGCGACCGTGGCCATGGGCGAGAAACCCAACTGTATGCATAGCGGCACATAGATGGCAGCAAGAATAGGGACGGTGGAAAACGACGAGCCTATGCCCATGGTCACGAACAGGCCGACCACCAGCATGGCCAGTACCGCCAGACCGCGGTTGTGACCGAAAAGATCGGCCGCCGCACTGACCAGCGGTGCGATCTGGCCGGTGGCTTTCAAGACCTCGGCAAAGCCTTGGGCGGTGATCATGATGAATCCTATCATCGCCATCATTTTCACGCCTTCGGTAAACAGGTCGTCGGCATCTTTCCATTTCACTACCCCGGCGGCGATAAAGGTCAGAAAGCCAACCAGCGCCCCCATGATCATCGAGCCGGTATAAAGCTGTACCGAAAAGGCCAGCACGATGGCGGCCAATGCAGTCAGGATGGAGCGCGGGCTGACCTTGGCATGGGTACGCTCGGCATTTTCGATACGGCCGATGCTGTAGTGGCGCGGCTTGCGATAGCTGATCAGAACCGCGACCAGCAGCCCCACCAGCATGCCGCTGGCCGGAATCGCCATGGCGTGGGTGACGTTGATGGCGGACACGTCCATGCCCGATTTGGCGATATTGCCCAACAGGATCTGCTTGAGGAAAATTTCGCCAAAGCCGACCGGGAACAACATATAGGGCGTAACCAGACCGAAGGTCATTACGCAGGCAACGGCACGCCTGTCCAGTTGCAGCTTGGCCATGACGTACAGCAGTGGTGGCACCAAGAGCGGAATAAAGGCGATATGGATGGGGATCAGGTTCTGGCTGGAGATGCTGACCGCGGCCAGCAGCAGCAACAGCATCCACTTGAGCATGGCCTTGGCCTGCCCGTTTTCCAGCCGCTTGAGCGCCATGTCGGCCAGCGCATGCGGCAGGCCGGATTTGGCAATGGCGACGGCAAAAGCGCCCAGCAGCGCATAAGACAGCGCCACCGAAGCACCGCCGGTAATGCCGTTATTGAAGGCCGTCAGGGTATCGGCTAGCGACATGCCTCCCGCCAGACCGCCGACAATGGCGCCTATCAGCAGGCTGATGACGACATGGGTGCGAGCCAGCGACAGGGCGAGCATCAGGATGACGGCGAGAAGAACAGCATTCATGATTCGGGTCTGTGGTGGATTTCGGGTGAATTTAAAATAATCACTTATGCCCGCTCTGTCGAGTTGGCGAGTGCTTGCTAATGAAACGTCGATGTCAGGCGGGCTTGCTCATGCTCTGTTTGATATAGAGGTCGAAGCGGGTCGATTTTCCTTCCATTACGACCGAGGGTTTCATGCCGTCGATAGGGGCACCCAAGCGCGGGCGTTTGACCACTACCCGTTTGCGGGCGGCATGCCAGGCGGCAGCGAGCAGGGCGGCGCTATCCATGTCATCGCCTATCACCTGCTGGAACGCCTGCATGTCTTTCTTGGCGGCCGCACTTTTCTTGTCGGTGTCGGGAAACATCGGGTCGACGAAGACCACGTCCGGGCAGTGTTCGGGTGCGAGAGCCGATAGCCAGTCTATCGAATTGGCGTGCACCAGCGTCATGCGGACGCCAATGTCTGCGGTATCGGGGTGCGAGCGGGCTCGGTCCAGTGCATCAAACAAGAGCGCGGCCGCCACCGGCGAGCGCTCCAGCAGCGTCACTTCGCAACCCAGACTGGCCAGTACGAAGCTGTCGCGGCCTAGGCCGGCGGTTGCATCCACTACGCTGGGCAGGATGTTGGCGCTTTTCAGGCCTATCGCTTTGGCCACCGGCTGGCCGCGCCCGCCGCCCTGTTCGCGCCGGTGCTTGGCCGCGCCTTCGACAAATTCGGCATAAACCGCACCATGCTTGTCATGGGTGACCAGTTCCAGTCTGTCATCCCCCAACTCCAGCCAGTAGCCGCTGGCCGGGCGCTCGCGCTGGCGTTGCAGACCAAACATACCGATTAGCCGTTCGGCGTAATCGCGGCGTGCGCCGGCGGCGAGGAAAAAGGGAAAATCGGACATGACAGGCTTTCTTGCAGTTGCAGGCGAGGGCGCACGATAAGCGAGGCTTGTCGGCTGTGCAAGCCGGCGCTGCATATGATGGAGCATGGAACGACTAGTTTGCTTCTGTCTGGGCGTGGCCTTGGTGGCCGTGCTGCCCGATTTGCCTGACTGGCGCTGGCTGCTGCTGCCCGTGATATTGGCCTTGCCTTGGCTGCGGCTATTGCGTGGCTTGGGCTTGCGCGCAAGCTATGCGCTGATGGTGCTGTTGTGTGCGATGGCGTGGGCAAGCTGGCGGGCAGAGGGGCGGCAGGCTGAGGGGCTGTCTGCGGCGCAAGAGGGAGTGCCGGTCGTACTGCACGGCAGGGTGAGTGGGCTTGCCAGTGATCACGAGTTTTCCACCCGCTTTAATTTTTCCATTGAAAATGCGCCGGCCGGTGTGCCGTCCAGGGTGCTGGTCCGTGACTACCAGCGGCGTGACTGGCCGGCCGGCAGCCGCTGGCGCGTGAGCCTACGCCTGCGTGCGCCAAGGGGCGAGGCGAATCCTTACGGTTTCGATGCCGAAGCCTGGATGTGGTCGCAGGGTTTGCAGGCCGGGGCGACGGTGGGTAAGTACCGGCTTGCGCTGGACAAGGGGCAGGGCCCCGCGGCCGCACTTGACCGCTTGCGTACGCA
>NZ_JBOFOO010000427.1:0-4694 GCF_051659485.1 Craterilacuibacter sp.
GATCCGCGCTGCGTCATCAACCTGATGCGCGAGCACGTAGCCCGCTATACGCCGGACGTGGTGGAAAACATCTGCGGCACGCCCAAAGATGCCTTCCTCAAGGTGTGTGAATACATCGCCAGCACCGGCGCGCACGACAAGACCACGTCTTTCCTGTATGCGCTGGGCTGGACCCAGCACTCGGTCGGCTCGCAGAATATCCGCACCATGGCCATGATCCAGCTATTGCTGGGCAATATGGGCATGGCTGGCGGCGGGGTGAACGCACTGCGCGGCCACTCCAATATTCAGGGTCTGACCGATGTGGGCCTGTTGTCGCAAAGCCTGCCGGGCTATCTGCGCCTGCCCTCCGAAAAGGAAACCACCCTCGCGGACTTCCTCGAAGCCACCACCCCCAAGGCGCTGGCCGACGGCCAGATGAACTACGGGCAGAACACGCCCAAGTTCCATATCTCGCTGATGAAGTCGTTCTGGGGTGACAACGCCAGCGCCGACAACGACTGGGGCTTTGACTGGCTGCCGAAGTGGGATCAGGGCTACGACGTCCTGCGCTACTTCGACATGATGCATCAGGGCAAGGTCAACGGTTACTTCTGCCAGGGCTTCAATCCGGTCGCCTCGTTCCCGAACAAGAACAAGGTGGTCGCCTCGCTCTCCAAGCTCAAGTTCCTGGTGGTGATGGACCCGCTGGTGACCGACACCTCGACCTTCTGGAAGAACCACGGCGAGCAGAACGATGTCGACAGCGCCAGCATCCAGACCGAAGTGTTCCGCCTGCCGACCACCTGCTTTGCCGAAGAAGAAGGCGCCATCGTCAGCTCCGGGCGCTGGCTGCAGTGGCACTGGAAAGGTGCCGATGCACCGGGCGAAGCACTGACCGACGTCGAGATCATCGCCGGCATCTTCACCCATGTGCGCGCGCTCTATGCCAAGGAAGGCGGCACCTACGCCGAGCCTATCCATAAGCTGTCGTGGGCCTACCGCAATGCGCATGACCCGAAAGCCGAAGAACTGGCCAAGGAGCTGAATGGCCGCGCACTGGCCGATATCCCCGACCCGAAAAAGCCGGGTGAATTTCTGGCCAGGAAGGGCGAGCAGTTGCCGGGCTTTGCCGCCCTGCAAGCCGATGGCACGACCGCCAGCGCCTGCTGGATCTTCGCCGGCAGCTGGACGCAGGCAGGCAACCAGATGGGACGGCGCGACAATTCCGACCCGTCGGGCCTCGGCAACACGCTGGGCTGGGCTTGGGCATGGCCGGCCAACCGCCGCATCCTGTACAACCGCGCGTCCAACAAGCCGGACGGCACGCCGTGGGATGCCAAGCGCACGCTGATCAAGTGGAACGGTGAAAAGTGGGCCGGTATCGACATCCCCGACTTCAAGGCTGACGAGCCGCCGGGCAGCAAGATGAGCCCCTTCATCATGCAGGCCGAAGGTCTGGGACGTTTGTTCGCGCTGGACAAGATGGCCGAAGGGCCGTTCCCCGAGCATTACGAGCCGTTCGAAAGCCCGATAGGCACCAACCCGCTGCACCCGAAAGTGGTCACCAACCCGGCCGCGCGCATCTTCAAGGGCGATGCGGAGCAACTGGGCACCAAGGCCGACTTCCCGTATGCGGCGACCACCTATCGCCTGACCGAGCATTTCCATTACTGGACCAAGAACGTGCTGCTCAACGCCATTACGCAGCCCGAGCAATTCGTCGAGATCGGCGAAGGTCTGGCCAAAGAGCGTGGCATCGCCCATGGCGACACCGTCAAGGTGTCAAGCAAGCGCGGCTATATCAAGGCCAAGGCGGTGGTGACCAAGCGTATCCGTACGCTCAAGGTCAACGGTCAGGACGTGCACCACGTCGGCATCCCGATTCACTGGGGTTACGAGGGGGTAGCGAAGAAAGGCTTCCTGGCCAACACGCTGACGCCATTTGTCGGTGACGCCAACACGCAGACGCCGGAATTCAAGTCCTTCCTCGTCAACGTCGAAAAAGCCTAAGGAGAGACGCCTATGCAATCGCAAGACATTCTGCGCCGCTCCGCGAGCCCGACCCAGCCGCCGATCGCCCGCGCACACAAGGCCGAGGTCGCCAAGCTGATCGACGTCACCACCTGCATAGGCTGCAAGGCCTGTCAGGTGGCGTGTTCCGAGTGGAACGACCTGCGTGACGAAGTGGGTGACTGTGTCGGGGTCTACGACAACCCGGCCGACCTGTCGGCACAAAGCTGGACGGTGATGCGCTTTACCGAGCACGAGGAAGACAACAAGCTCGAATGGCTGATCCGCAAGGACGGCTGCATGCATTGCGCCGAGCCGGGCTGCCTCAAGGCCTGCCCGGCGCCCGGCGCCATCATCCAGTACGCCAACGGTATCGTCGACTTCCAGTCCGAGCACTGCATCGGCTGCGGCTACTGCATTGCCGGCTGCCCGTTCAATGTGCCGCGCATCAACGCCCGTGACAACAAGGCGTACAAGTGCACCCTGTGTTCCGACCGCGTCGCGGTCGGCCAGGAGCCGGCTTGCGTCAAGACCTGCCCCACCGGTGCGATCAGCTTCGGCAGCAAGGAAGACATGAAGCATCACGCCGAAGAGCGCGTGGCCGAGCTGAAAACGCGCGGTTTCGAGCAAGCCGGTCTGTACGACCCGCAAGGCGTGGGCGGCACCCATGTGATGTATGTGCTGCATCACGCCGACCGCCCCGAGCTGTACGCCGGCCTGAAGAAAGACCCGGCGATCAGCACCATGGTCGGCTTGTGGAAAGGCATCCTCAAACCGCTGTCGACCATCGGCATTGCGGCATCGGTACTGTTCGGCTTCTTCCACTACATCGGCGTCGGCCCGAACAAGGCCGAGGACGAGGATGAAGGGCAGGCACCGGCAGGCAAGGACCAGCCGGACAGCAAGGAGGACAAGGCATGAAGGAAAAGCTGATCCGCCGCTATAACGCGGCCGAGCGCGTCAACCACTGGATCGTCGCGGTGTGCTTTATCGTACTGGCGATCTCGGGGCTGGCCTTCTTCTACCCGGCTTTCTTCTGGCTGACCGGCGTGTTCGGCACGCCGCAACTGGCGCGCATCGTCCACCCCTTCGTCGGGGTACTCATGTTCGTCGGTTTCTTCGTGCAGTTTTTGCGCTACTGGCATCACAACTTCATCGACCGCGAGGACGTGAAGTGGATGAAGTCGGTCAAGGAAGTGCTGTCCGGGCATGAAGTCGGCGACACCGGCAAATACAACGGTGGCCAGAAAGGCATGTTCTGGATGATGACGCTGTGCATGCTGGGACTGATCAGCACCGGCATCGTCATCTGGCGGCCCTACTTCGCCCTGTACTTCCCGATCGAGCTGATCCGCATCGCGCTGTTCGTGCATGCTTGGGCGGCACTGGCACTGATTGCCGGCATCATCATCCACGCCTACGCAGCGATCTGGGTACGCGGCACCGTACGCGCCATGGTCGAGGGCGTCGTCACCGAAGCATGGGCGAAGAAGCACCACCCGCGCTGGTATCGTGAAGTGATGGCCAAACGCACCGAGGAAAAAAAGAGCCAACCATGAGCATACGCATCGTCCCCGAGGGCGAGCTGACACAGGCGGCGGGAGACATCCCGCCGCTTTTGCTGCCCGACCCGAAAACGCTCTACCTCACCCGCGCCCAGCGGCTGGAAACACTCGCTGACGGCCACACCATGGCCGACTATCTGCGCTTCTGTGCCCGCATCGCGCGCGCGCAACACGCGCTGGTAGCCGAACACCCGCTGGCGCTGCCATCGCGCGACGCCTATTTCACCGAATGCGCACGCCACGGCCTGCCGCCGCTGGGCAGCAGTGCCTGGCCACGCGACCCGGTGTGGCAGGACCTGCTCGACGCGCTATTGGGCAAGCTGCTGCCGGGCAGCACCGGCCTGATCGCCGACACCATCATGGCGCTGCAAACCCAGACACGCGCCGAACGCGAAGCACTGGCCGGCGCACTTCTGGCCGGACGCTATGACGAGGCCTCCAGCGCCGACGCGCTGTTTGTCTGGGCGGCGCTATCGGTCTATTTCAGTCAGCTCGCCAGCAATCTCAAGATCCACGCCATCGCCGAACCGGACGAAAGCCGCCACCTGTGCCCGGTGTGCAGCCAGGGGCCGGTCGCAAGCATGGTGAAGATCGGTGACAAGGACGGCCTGCGCTATCTGCACTGCACCCTGTGCGAGAGCGAGTGGCATATGGTGCGCGTCAAGTGCAGCAACTGCGAATCAACGCGCGACATCGGCTACTGGTCGCCGGACGACAAGGCGGTCGCCGTGCGTGCCGAAAGCTGTGGCGACTGCGGCAGCTACCTCAAGGTGCTGGCGCTAGGCAAGGATATGCATCTGGAAGCGGTGGCCGACGATCTGGCCACGCTGGCGCTGGACGCCGCCATCGAAGAAGAAGGCTTTGTCCGTAGCGGCATCAACCCGTTTTTGTTTCCCGGTAGTTAAGTAGGACGCCGGCTGCCTGAGGGTGGCCGGTTTTTTCAACCCACAAGCTACACGCGATACATCGCCCCATATCCCTGCGCTTACCAATCCAAAGGACAACACTTTACAGAACAGTTCGTGCGCACCAACTGCTGTCATATCGGAGATACTAAGACCGTCACTAAATGGCGCTTCGCACTTGGAGTACGCTCCCTGATTATGCTTCCTAATTGTCGTGTCCCAGCAGATTGGC
>NZ_JBOFOO010000428.1:0-3436 GCF_051659485.1 Craterilacuibacter sp.
CAACTCACTTCAATACCGGCGGCCCATGATGGGGGCAAGGCGGCAAAAGCAGCAAACTCGGCACGCTCGGTAAAGGGCTGCGCCAGACACGCGGCCAAAGCCTGCACGCCGCTATCGTCGCCGTCATCCTGAGCTTGGCGGATAGCCTGCTCGGCCAGATGATTGCGTAGTACATAAGCCGGATTCACCGCCAGCATGGCAAGACGGCGTGCGGCTGCGCTACGGTCTTCCAGAAGCAGACGGCTGCGATATTGCGCCAGCCAGTGTGCGCCCGCGTCACGATCTACAAACAGATCCAGCAGCGCGGCATTGACCGCATTTTCATGCACATCAAAACCGGCCAGTGTGCGAAAGAAAATCGTGAAATCGGTGCGACCGGCATGCAGGGCCTGCAGCAGGCTTTCGATCAGGCCCGCATCAGCCGTCTGTTCACGTTCAAGACCCAGCTTGGCACGAAAACGCGTGAGGTAAGCCGCTTGATAGCACGCATCGTAGCGCGCAAGCTCGGCACGCAACTCGGGTTCGCTCACCACCGGCAACAGGGATGTTGCCAGACAATACAGATTCCACAAGGCCACTTGCGGCTGCTGCTGATAGGCATAGCGGCCGCTGTGATCCGAATGGTTGCAGACATGAGCGGCGTCAAACCCGTCGAGAAAACCGAACGGGCCATAATCCAGCGTCAGCCCCAGTATCGACATATTGTCCGAATTCATCACCCCGTGACAGAAACCCACGCTCTGCCAGGCCGCCATCAGCCCGGCTGTTCGCGTGAGCACCGCGGCAAAAAAGGCGCGGTAAGGCTGGGGCTCGAGACGGCACTCGGGATAATAGTGATCGATGACAAAATCGGCCAACACACGAATGTCTTCATGCCGGCCCTGATGGTAAAGCAGTTCGAAATGACCGAAACGGATAAAGCTTGGGGCAAGCCGGGTAACAATAGCCGCACTTTCCACCCGTTCGCGATACACCGGATCATCCGAGCTAGTCAGCAATAAGGCGCGCGTCGTCGGAATCCCCAGCGCATGCATCGCCTCCGAACACAGGTATTCGCGGATGCTGGACCGCAGCACCGCACGCCCGTCGCCCATACGCGAAAATGGCGTGACCCCGGCACCTTTAAGCTGGACTTCCAGCCGCTGCCCATCGGGGCACAGCCTGTCCCCCAATAGCAAGGCGCGGCCATCACCCAGCTGCCCGGCCCACACGCCAAACTGGTGACCGCCGTAACGCGTGGCCAGCGCCGTGACACCACCGTGCATGGGCTGACCGGACAACAAGGCGATAGTCGCCGGCGCGCCCAATTCGGTCTCACCCAGCCCCATCTCGCGAGCCAATGCCGTGTTGGCTATTACCACACGCGGCTCTTGCAAAGGGCTAGGCCGCACCGGCGTATGAAAAAAGGCGGGCAGCGCCGCGAAGCGGGCGGGCTGCAACAAAGGATTCGGTGTCGTCATCCTGCCATTCTAATGGGATAGCAAACAGACAAACACCCAAGTGGCAATCCGGTTATTGCGCCGGCAGTGCGGCATTGACGCCTGGAGGCAAACCCCATACCGGGCGCAGCTCGGACAGCAGCGCGTCCAGTACCGGATCGCCATCGCGCTCGGACGGATAAACAAATTGCAGCTCGGCCTGCTTGACGATGTCGGGTACGACAAAAACCTGCCCCGCGCGTGCGGCCAGCAATGCATCGTCTTCACGCACCAGCGCCAGGCCCACACCCGATACCACCAGCTCCTGCAAGGCCGATAAATGATCACATTCGGTAACCTTGCGCGGCGAGATATTCAGCTCGCGCCACAACTCGGCGGTGATTTTGGACAGGCTGGAAAACTGCGATAGCCCGATCCACGGCAATTTACCCAACTCCTTGGTACTCATCTCCGGTGCCCGCGCCTGCCAGCTTAGCGGCATGATGATGCGAAAGCGCACCTGTGTCAGCGGCACGGTCGTCACATTGACATAGGGGTTTTTGCCTAAGTAAAAACCGCAATCCAGCTCTTTTTTGCGTACCAGATTCAAGACATCGCCAGTCACGCCATGGTGCAGCCGCAAATCCAGCAAAGGATAGCGCTCAACCAGACGTGCAACCCATGGCCCGACGCGCAAGGTATCCGGCGTCAGGGTAATACCGATATTCGCCTTGCCGGCAAGCTGCCCCTTCAAGGTTTTGGCGCGATTAAGCAGTTCGCGCGAAGCGGCGAGTATGGACTGTGCCTGCGGCAGCAAGGCCTGCCCGGCCACCGTCAGGCTGACGCCACCGGCACTGCGGTCAAACAGCTGCATGCCCACTTCTTCTTCCAGCGCCTTGATCTGGGCTGTCACTGCCGGCTGCGACAAATGCAGCAACTCGGCGGCCTGAGTCAGATGCCCTTGCTGTGCCACGGTCACAAATGTACGCAGCTGATAAATTTCCATCCCTACCCCTTTATTTAGCTTTGCGCTGGTCTGCTTTTGACCATGCACCAAAATATTACCATTGCATTGTCTGCGACTGGCACGTTCGCAACAAGAAAAACCGCAAAAAAACCGCATTCAAACATAATATTTTTACGGCAAAATAGAGCATAAACACAAAGGCAAGCTTTTGATTTTTATGACTTATTGCGATGCATCATTCGTCACACAAATTTATTCAATCAAAAAAAGCGATTAGCCGCCAGACAGGCACTTCCCATAGATTCCTCTCACGCGGCACCAAAGCGGAACCGCCCCTACAAAAGCAAGGAGGACACAATGAACGAGGACGTGCTCAAGAAAGTACAGTCCAACCCGAAGTTCATCGAACTGGTTCACAAGAAAACCAGCTACGGGTGGAAAATGTCGGCCATCATGTTGTTGATCTACTACGGCTTTATCCTGATTCTGGCTTTTAAACCTACGCTGCTCGGCACGCCGATCGCCCAAGGTTCAGTCATCACCATCGGTATCCCGATCGGTGTATTCATCATCGTTTCGGCCTTTTTGCTCACCGGCCTCTATACGCGAAAAGCCAATAGCGAATTCGACACCCTCAACCAGCAAATCGTTGAAGAGGCCCGCAAATAATGAACGCTCGCCTGACCTCCCTGACCGCAGGCCTGTTGGCCGCACTACCGGCACTGGTAATGGCTGGTGAAGCCATGACCGGTGAAGTCGAGAAGCAGCCGCTAAACGTCGCTGCCATCGTCATGTTCTTCATCTTCGTCGCCGGCACCCTCGGCGTCACCTACTGGGCGGCACGCCAGACCAAATCGGCGTCCGACTTCTATACCGCCGGTGGCGGCATTACCGGTTTCCAGAACGGCCTAGCGATTGCCGGCGACTATATGTCGGCCGCCTCCTTTCTGGGTATTTCCGCCATGGTGTACGAAAAGGGCTACGACGGCCTGATCTACTCGATGGGTTTTCTGGTCGGCTGGCCTATCATCCTGTTCCTGGTGGCCGAACG
>NZ_JBOFOO010000429.1:0-15047 GCF_051659485.1 Craterilacuibacter sp.
TTTTATTAATGGCAATATAGATATTTAATGTGAGCGCCGATCGATAAGTGCTTATTACAGGGCATGTGCAGCAAAAACCCCCGGCCATAGGGCCGGGGGTTTGTTGTTTTTCTGGACGTGGCCCGTATGGCTGCCCGGATGATCGACTCGTTTAGCTGGGGTCATGCGGCACGCGTACCCAGCCTTCCATCAGTACGCGAGCACTGCGGCTCATGACCGCCTTGGTCACGGTCCATTGGCCGTTTAGCTGTTGCGCCTCGGCGCCAACGCGCAAAGTGCCTGATGGGTGGCCGAAGCGCACCGCGTTTTTTTCGCCACCGCCAGCGGCAAGATTGACCAGCGTGCCGGGAATGGCCGCCGCGGTACCGATGGCCACCGCACAGGTGCCCATCATCGCGTGGTGTAACTTGCCCATAGACAGTGCCCGCACCAAGAGATCAATGTCGGCGGCGTGTATGGTCTTGCCGCTGGACGACACATAAGCGGCCGGTGGTGCGACAAAGGCGATCTTGGGCGTGTGCTGGCGTTTGCCGGCTTCATCCACATCCTGAATCAGCCCCATTGCCAGCGCACCATAGGCGCGTATGGTTTCGAAGCGGTTTAGCGCGGCAGCGTCGCCATTGATCGCATCCTGTAACTCGGTGCCGCAGTAGCCGATGTCGGCCGCATTGACGAATACGGTGGGAATGCCGGCGTTGATCATGGTCGCCTTGAAAGTGCCGACACCGGGCACCTCCAGTTCGTCGACCAGTTTGCCGGTCGGGAACATCGCGCCGCCACCATCGCCATCCGCGTCGGCGGCCGGATCGAGAAACTCGATCGCGACTTCGGCCGCCGGGAAGGTGACGCCATCAAGCTCGAAGTCGCCGCTTTCCTGCACTTCGCCGGCGCTGATCGGCACGTGGGCGATGATGGTCTTGCCGATGTTTGCCTGCCAGATGCGCACGGTGCAGATGCCGCTTTCGGGGATGCGTACGGCGTCTACCAGCCCGCCGGCAATGGCGAAGGCACCGACGGCGGCGGTCAGATTGCCGCAGTTGCCGCTCCAGTCGACGAAGGCCTGGTCTATGGAGACCTGACCGAACAGGTAGTCGACGTCGTGTCCGTCACGGCAGCTCTTGCTGATAATGGCGGTCTTGCTGGTGCTGGAGGTGGCGCCGCCCATGCCGTCTATCTGCTTACCGTAGGGGTCGGGGCTGCCGATTACGCGCAGCATCAGCGCGTCGCGTGCTGTTCCCGGCTGCTGTGCAGCTTCTGGCAGATCTTGCAGCCGAAAAAGGACGCCCTTGCTGGTGCCGCCGCGCATATACGTGGCGGGAATGCGTATCTGGGGAAGGTAGGCCATGAATGCAATCCTGAAGGTAGTGGGGAGGGCAGGCCGCAGGCCGTCACCCTCCCTGAGTAGCGGTGGCGGTGGTTTACGCCATGATGCGGTGTCAACCACCCCGGTCTGCGATAAGTGGGTCAGGCCGCAGCGCCGGTGCCCGACTCGAGGAAGTCCTGCGCGAAGCGCTGCAGTACACCGCCGGCCTCGTAGATGGACACTTCCTCGGCGGTATCCAGACGGCAGGTAACCGGCACTTCCAGGCATGCGCCATCCTTGCGCGCGATCACCAGCGTCAGCGTGGCGCGCGGCTTGAAGTCGCCGATCACGTCATAGGTCTCGCTGCCATCGAGCTTCAGCGTCAGGCGGTTGACACCGGGCTTGAATTCCAGCGGCAGCACGCCCATGCCGACCAGGTTGGTGCGGTGAATACGCTCGAAGCCTTCGGCGACGATGGCCTCGACCCCGGCCAGGCGCACGCCCTTGGCCGCCCAGTCACGCGAGCTGCCCTGGCCGTAGTCGGCGCCGGCGACGATGATCAAGGGCTGTTTGCGCGCCATATAGGTCTCGATCGCTTCCCACATGCGGGTGACCTTGCCCTCAGGCTCGATGCGGGCGAGCGATCCCTGCCTGACCGTACCGTCTGCGTTTTTCACCATCTCGTTGAATAGCTTGGGATTGGCGAAAGTCGCGCGCTGCGCGGTCAGGTGGTCGCCGCGATGGGTGGCGTAGGAGTTGAAGTCCTCCTCGGGCAGGCCCATTTTGGCCAGATACTCACCGGCGGCGCTATCCAGCATGATGGCGTTGGAGGGCGACAGGTGGTCGGTGGTGATGTTGTCCGGCAATACCGCCAGCGGGCGCATGCCCTTGAGGGTACGTGCGCCGGCCAGCGCGCCTTCCCAGTAGGGCGGACGGCGGATATAGGTGCTTTCTGGGCGCCAGTCATACAGCGGGCTATCGGCTTCGGTGACGGTGCCCAGATCGAACATCGGGATGTACACCTGGCGGAACTGCTCCGGCTTGACGCTGGCGGCAACGATGGTGTCGATCTCTTCGTCGCTAGGCCAGATATCGGCCAGACGGATCTCGCGACCGTCGACCACGCCCAGTACATCCTTTTCAATATCAAAGTGCATGGTGCCGGCGATGGCGTAGGCCACGACCAAAGGCGGCGAGGCGAGGAAGGCCTGCTTGGCGTAGGGATGGATGCGGCCGTCGAAGTTGCGGTTGCCCGATAACACTGCCGTCGTATACAGGTCGCGGTCTATGATTTCCTGCTGGATTTTCGGGTCCAGCGCGCCGGACATGCCGTTGCAGGTGGTGCAGGCAAAGGCCACGATGCCGAAGCCCAGCTTTTCCAGATCATGCAGCAGGCCGGCTTCTTTCAGGTACAGTTCGGCCACTTTGGAGCCCGGTGCGAACGAGGACTTGACCCACGGCTTGCGCACGAGGCCCAGCTGATTGGCCTTCTTGGCCAAGAGGCCGGCAGCCACGACGTTGCGCGGGTTGCTGGTGTTGGTGCAGCTGGTGATGGCGGCGATGATGACCGCGCCGTCCGGCATCAGCCCCTGCGCTTCTTCGATACGGGCGGCCGCGAGTTTGGTCTCATCCGCAATTCCGCGCTCGGCAAGCGCCGAGGTTGGCAGGCGGCGGTGCGGGTTGGACGGGCCGGCCATATTGCGCACCACGGTCGAGAGATCGAACTCCAGTACGCGGCCGTACTCGGCTGTTTCAAGGCTGTCGGCCCACAGGCCTGTGGTGCGGGCATAGTTTTCCACTAGCGCCACCTGCTCGGGCTCGCGCCCGGTCAGCTTGAGATAGCTGATGGTCTGCGCATCGATATAGAACATCGCCGCCGTGGCGCCGTATTCCGGACACATATTGGAGATGGTCGCTCTGTCGCCGATGGACAGGCTGTTTGCGCCTTCACCGAAGAATTCCAGCCAGGCCGAGACCACGCGTTCGCGGCGCAAAAACTCGGTCAGCGCCAGTACGATATCGGTGGCGGTGATGCCGCGTGGGCGACGGCCGGTGAGCTTGACACCGACGATGTCGGGCAGGCGCATCATCGAGGCGCGGCCCAGCATTACCGTTTCGGCTTCAAGGCCGCCGACGCCGATGGCGATGACGCCCAGTGCGTCCACGTGCGGGGTGTGGCTGTCGGTGCCGACGCAGGTGTCGGGGAAGGCTATGCCGTCACGCACCTGGATGACCGGCGACATTTTCTCCAGATTGATCTGGTGCATGATGCCGTTGCCGGCCGGAATCACGTCCACGTTCTTGAATGCGGTGCGGGTCCAGTCGATAAAGTGGAAGCGGTCTTCGTTGCGGCGGTCTTCGATAACACGGTTTTTCTGGAAGGCATCCGGGTCGAAGCCGCCGCACTCGACGGCCAGTGAGTGGTCGACGATCAGTTGGGTCGGTACCACCGGGTTTACCAGCGACGGGTCGCCGCCCTGTTCGGCGATCGCATCACGCAGGCCGGCGAGGTCGACTAGCGCGGTCTGCCCGAGGATGTCGTGGCAGACTACGCGCGCCGGGTACCATGGGAAATCCAGATCCTGACGCCGCTCTATCAGCTGAGTGAGGGCAGCCGTGAGCTCGGCAGGGTCGCAGCGGCGTACCAGGTTTTCGGCCAGCACGCGCGAAGTGTAGGGCAGCTTGTCGTAGGCGCCGCTCTGGATGGCATCGACCGCCGTGCGGGTGTCGAAATAGTTCAGGGTGGTGCCGGCCAGCGGTTTGCGGTGTGTAGTATTCATGGCGTCAGGAATCAATAAAGTGAGTAGGTGGAAATGGCGCGTGCTCCGGATAGGCGTTTCCGTTTGCCCCGCGCCACTTCCGGCCTTTAATCAGCGCTGGGCCAGCGGCACAAAAACCTGATCGTCCGGACCCGTGTAGTTGGCCGAAGGACGAATGATTTTGCCGTCTATGCGCTGCTCGATCACGTGCGCGCTCCAGCCCGAGGTACGCGCAATCACGAACAGCGGGGTGAACATCGCGGTCGGCACACCCATCATGTGGTAGGACACGGCGGAAAACCAGTCGAGATTGGGGAACATCTTTTTGATGTCCCACATTACGGTCTCAAGGCGTTCGGCAATGTCGAACATCTTGCTGTCACCGGCCGAGATCGACAGGCTTTGGGCCACTTCCTTGATGACCACATTGCGCGGGTCGGAAATGGTGTAGACCGGGTGGCCGAAGCCGATGACCACTTCCTTCTTCTCGACGCGGGCCTTGATGTCGTTTTCCGCTTCGTCCGGCGTGTCGTAACGCTTCTGGATTTCGAACGCCACCTCGTTGGCGCCGCCATGCTTGGGGCCGCGCAGTGCACCGATGGCACCGGTAATGGCCGAGTACATGTCGGAGCCGGTGCCGGCGATCACGCGACCGGCAAAGGTGCTGGCATTGAATTCGTGTTCGGCGTACAGGATCAGCGAGGTGTGCATCGCCTTGACCCACAGCTCGGACGGCTTTTCACCGTGCAACAGGTGCAGGAAGTGGCCGCCGATCGAGTCGTCGTCGGTTTGAACATCAATGCGTTTGCCGTTGTGGCTGAAGTGGTACCAGTAAAGCAGCATCGAGCCGAAACTGGCCATCAGACGGTCGGCAATATCGCGCGCGCCGGCGATATTATGGTCGTCCTTTTCGGGTAGGGTGCAGCCCAGTGCCGATACGCCGGTGCGCATCACGTCCATCGGGTGGGCCGAGGCCGGTAGCGCCTCAAGTACGGTCGTGACGGCAGCGGGCAGGCCGCGTAGTGCCTTGAGCTTGGCCTTGTAGCCGGTAAGCTCGGCGATATTGGGCAGCTTGCCGTGTACCAGCAGGTAGGCGACTTCCTCGAATTCGCAACGGTCGGCGATGTCTAGGATGTCGTAGCCGCGATAGCTCAGATCGTTGCCGGTGCGACCGACGGTGCACAGTGCGGTATTGCCGGCGGCGACGCCGGACAGGGCGACGGATTTTTTCGGTTTACCGATTACTACTTCAGTCATGTCTTTCTCCTTTGCAGATAGCAGTGCGGACGCGGCTTATTGGTTTTTTTCCTGTTGAAACAGAGCGTCCAGTTTTTGTTCGTAATCGTGGTAGCCCAGGTGCTCGTACAGATCCATGCGGGTCTGCATGGTGTCGACCACATGTGCCTGCGTGCCGTCGCGGCGTAGTGCCTGATAAACATTCAGTGCCGCTTTGGAGGCGGCGCGGAAGGTCGATAGCGGATAGAGCACCAGCGACACGCCGTTCTTGCCCAACTCTTCGGTGGTGTAAAGCGGGGTGGCACCAAATTCGGTGATATTGGCCAGTACCGGCACTTTCACCGCTTCGGCGAATTGCTTGTACATGGCAAGGTCGGTGATCGCTTCAGGGAAAATCATGTCGGCGCCGGCCTCGACGCAGGCGATGGCGCGCTCGATGGCGGCTTCCAGTCCTTCGACTGCCAGCGCGTCGGTACGCGCCATGATCACCATGTCGCCTTTGCGTGCATCGGCCGCAGCCTTGACGCGGTCAACCATCTCGTCCTTGCTGACGATGGCCTTGTTCGGGCGGTGGCCGCAGCGTTTTTGCTGGACCTGATCCTCGATGTGGACGGCGGCCGCACCGGCTTTTTCCAGACTGCGTACTGCGCGGGCGATATTGAAGGCACCGCCCCAGCCGGTATCAATGTCGACCAGTAGCGGCAGCTCGGTGACGTCGGTAATGCGGCGCACATCGATCAGTACGTCTTCCAGCGTGGTAATGCCAAGATCGGGAATGCCGCATGAGCAGGCTGCGACTCCACCGCCGGACAAATACAGCGCCTTGAAGCCGGAATGTTCGGCCAGACGGGCAAAATAGGCATTGACCGCGCCGACAACCTGTAGCGGCTTTTCCTGCTCGACGGCAAGGCGGAAACGTTGACCTGGTGTGTGCATCTGAACATCCTTGGGCTGAGTGATTGCTCTTAATTCTAGCAAGTGCTTGGTAAAAACAAAACGGCAGGCTTACAAATTTTTCTCTATCAGCATATTTATGCGCTGAAGTGTGGCGAAATTGCCTGCATTGTCGTTGCCGTGCGCCGCAAGAGAGCCCGCTTTGTCTGGTCGTGTGCCGGTTTTGCTTTGCAGCAGCGTCTGTTAAGGTGAATGCCTCTTACTGCAAGAACTTATACAAGACATGCAAGTCACAACATCAGCCTCCAAAAAAAATGCAAAAAGGCATGGAGCAAATCAGGGGGCTTTACAAGAAAATGAGTGATCGGGAACTCGATCAGCAACTGGTGGAGCGTGTCCAGCGTGGGGAAAAGCGGGCCTTCGATTTGCTGGTTTCCAAATATCAGCGGCGTTTGGGTCGCTTGTTGTCCCGGTTTATCAAGGACAGCGCGGATATCGAGGATGTGACGCAGGAAGCGTTTATCAAAGCGTACCGGGCATTGCCTTCATTTCGCGGTGAAAGTGCTTTTTATACTTGGCTTTACCGCATCGGCATCAATACGGCCAAGAACTTTCTCAGCGCCAATGGTCGAAGACCGGTGTTCAAGGCTGGGGCCGAAGATGAAGACGGTGAGGTTTATGACCTGAGCGCTCAGGTGCCTGACTATCACACGCCTGAAACGGAAATGATGAACCGCCAGATCGTGGAGACGGTCAATCAGGCGGTGAGTGTCCTGCCCGAGGATCTGCGTACGGCCATTACCCTGCGTGAAATGGACGGCCTCAGCTATGAGGAAATTGCCCAAGTGATGAATTGTCCGATCGGTACGGTGAGATCGAGAATATTTCGTGCACGGGAAGCGATCGCTACCCAGTTGCGACCGCTACTGGATACGGCAAAAGACAAGAGGTGGTAGTTATGAAAGAAAATCTCTCTGCGCTGATGGATGGCGAGCTTGATGATATGGCTGGTCAGCGTGCCATTGACGAGATACAGCAGGATGCCGCACTGAAGGATAGCTGGGATATGTATCACCTGATTGGCGAAGCCATGCGTGACGGCCCGGCGTTGACGCTGGATGTGCGGCACGAAGTCGGCGCCGCGCTGGTCGCAGAGCCGACCGTATTGGCACCGCGTGGCCACTGGCATAAGCCTGCGCTCAAGATGCGCCATTATGCGATGGCTGCATCCATGGCGTTTGCGGCAGCGGTAGGTTGGGTGGGCTGGCAGCAGAACGAACCACCGCTGGTAGTTGCAAAGGCGACCGAAATACAGGTGTTCAGCCCGGTCGATGCGGTGGACGCGCCCTATTTGCTGGCCCATCAGGAGATGGCGGGCGATATTGATAGCGGCCTTAAACGGGTTGCTTATGGCGCAGCCGGGACAAAGGTGGCGCATTGATGTCATCCAGGCTTTTTGTACTGTGGGGTATTCTGCTGGCGTCCGGTGTGCAGGCGAGTGCGGTTGATGACTGGGCCTTGCTGGATAAAGTGGCGCAGGCTGGACGGAGCCAGACCTTGGCCGGCAGCTATTTGCACCAGATAGGTAGCGCTTCCGAGACCTTCCGTATCCA
Organism: Craterilacuibacter sp.; assembly: GCF_051659485.1. Classification (NCBI taxonomy): domain Bacteria; kingdom Pseudomonadati; phylum Pseudomonadota; class Betaproteobacteria; order Neisseriales; family Neisseriaceae; genus Craterilacuibacter; species Craterilacuibacter sp. The sequence goes on from NZ_JBOFOO010000429.1 coordinate 7,806, forward strand.
GCGTGTGGTGTCCAAAGGGCAAATCAGGGAGCGGCGTCATTCGCTGGATGGTTTGCCACGCGAGATTATCCGTCATGGCGAGGTGCTGATTAGCGCCGCACCCGATGCCCGCTCTTTGATGGCGGCGAAAATCAGCAGTGCCAAGCTGTTCCCTGCCATTTTCCCCGAAAACGCGGCGGGTTTGGCCGATAGTTATGCCTTGAGCCGTCTGGGGCCGGATAGGGTGGCGTCGCGTGAGTGCTTGTGGTTGCAGCTAAAACCGTTGGAAAGCGAGCAGCGTTATGTGCAGCGCGTGTGCATAGACAAGGCAAGCAAGCTGCCGCTCAAGCTGCTTACGCTGGATTCGCGTCAAGAGATGGTCGAGGCATTCAGTTTTATTGATCTGGATTACCGTGCGCCAAATGAAAAGGTCAGTGTGCGGCCAACATACAAGTTGAGTTCCAAGTCTGCCGCCGTGCCTGCCGAAATGGTGGCCCAGAATGAGTCGCTGGATATCAAGGGTATTCCAAAAGGTTTTCACCTGTTACGTGAAGTGATCCGTAAAATGCCGGGCGCGGATGGTGCAGAGCCGGCGCGTCATCTGGTATATAGCGATGGCCTCGTCATGTTCTCGCTGTTTGTCGAGCATGCCCGCGGTGCCCGGCCTGCCCCTGCGTTGACGCACGGCCCCATCTCGGTGGTGACGGACGACGAGGGCGAATATAGGCTGACACTGGTTGGCGATTTGCCTGAGGCCGGTTTGCTGGCTATCGCCCGCCATATCCGTATCGGCAAAAAATCATGATAGAAACCGAAGCGCGGGTGTTGCGCGTAGAGCAGGGTGCCGCATGGGTAGAGCCCCGGCCGCATACGCCCTGTGGGCAGTGTGATGCAGGGGGAGGCTGCCGTTCGGTCAGTATTGCCCGGCTGTTTACCGGTCGTGAACCCGTTTTTCGGGTGCTGGACGCCTTGGGTGCCCGTGTTGGCGATCGGGTTGTGGTTGCGGTTCCAGAGCGCAGTTTGCGGCTTAGCGTGATGCTGATGTATGTGCTACCGCTGCTGGCTTTATTTGCCGGAGCAGCCATCGGCGCTCTCTTTGGTGAATTGCCATCGGCGCTCGCCGGTATTGCCGGTTTGCTGGCTAGTTTGCTGTTGGTGCGCCAGCGGGCGCAGCGCCTGTCGGCTGATCAGCGGTTTCAGCCGCAGATTGCGCACATTGTGCCTGCGGATGCCATTACTGTCGCCGTGCCTTCTGCATGCCGTTCGAAAAAATGATGACAGTACGCGCTGATTAAAGAGAAAAGCATGAAGTTGACCTTGATGTTTCGTGACTATTGCAGTCTGTGCCATGCCATGCGCGATGCGCTCGCACCATGGCAGGCGCGCTACGGTTTTACGCTTGATATTGTCGACGTCGATAGCGATCCGGTGCTGGAAGAAAAGTACAACGAGTTGGTGCCGGTGTTGCTGGATGAAGAGGGCGAGATCTGTCACTGGCATTTGAACGAGGCGGTGCTGGCAGAACGTTTGGCTGCACATGCCGGCGAAATCCGCTAGAATCGCGCACTAATTGAGACCAGTACGAGGGGACTGTACGTGCCCTCGTCTTTTTGTTGTCTGCGAGCCTGATGAAACACATACGCAATTTTTCTATCATTGCCCATATCGACCACGGTAAATCCACCCTGGCCGACCGCTTTATCCAATTCTGTGGTGGCCTGGAGCTGCGCGAAATGAGTGCGCAGGTGCTCGACTCGATGGATATCGAGAAAGAGCGCGGCATCACCATCAAGGCGCAAACTGCCGCCTTGCACTACAAGGCGCGAAATGGCGAGGTTTATAACCTCAACCTGATCGACACCCCGGGGCACGTCGATTTCAGTTATGAAGTGTCGCGCTCGCTGTCGGCGTGCGAGGGTGCGCTGCTGGTGGTTGATGCCTCGCAAGGCGTAGAAGCCCAGACCGTAGCCAACTGCTACACCGCTATCGACCTTGGCGTCGAAGTCGTGCCGGTGCTGAACAAGATCGACCTGCCTGCGGCCGAGCCCGAGCGTGTGGCGCAGGAAATAGAAGACATTATCGGCATCGAGGCGACCGATGCGGTGCGTGCTTCGGCCAAATCCGGCATCGGCATCGAGGATATTCTTGAGATGCTGATTGTCAAGATTCCGCCACCGGTGGGTGATGTGGATGCACCGCTTAAGGCGCTGATCATCGACTCGTGGTTTGATAATTACGTCGGTGTGGTGATGCTGGTGCGGGTCAAGGATGGCGTGATCCGTCCTAAAGATAAAATCAAATTCATGGCGACCGGTGCCGAGCACCTGTGCGAACAGGTCGGCGTATTTACGCCTAAAGCCTTGCAGCGCACCGAACTCAGAGCCGGTGAAGTGGGCTTTATTATTGCCGGCATCAAGGACATCAAGTCGGCCAAGGTGGGTGACACCATTACGCTGATGAAGCATCCGGCCAGCGAAGCACTGCCGGGCTTCAAGGAAGTGCAGTCACAGGTGTTTGCCGGTCTGTATCCGGTAGAGAGCCACGACTACGACAATCTGCGCGATGCGCTGGAAAAGTTGCAGCTGAATGACGCGTCGCTGCGTTACGAGCCTGAAGTGTCGCAGGCGCTGGGCTTCGGTTTCCGTTGCGGCTTCCTGGGCCTGTTGCATCTGGAGATCGTACAGGAACGCCTCGAACGCGAGTTCGACATGGACCTGATCACCACCGCGCCGACCGTGGTGTACGAGCTACTGATGAAAGACGGCGAAGTCATTCATGTGGAGAACCCGTCCAAACTGCCGGAACCGGCCAAGGTCGAGGAGATTCGCGAGCCCATCATTACCGCCCACATCCTGATGCCTCAGGAATATGTAGGTGCAGTGATGACGCTGTGTAACGGCAAGCGTGGCGTGCAGCGCAATATGCAGTATCTGGGCCGTCAGGTGATGCTGACCTACGATATGCCGATGAACGAAGTGGTGATGGACTTCTTCGACAAGCTCAAGTCCACCAGTCGAGGCTACGCTTCGCTGGATTACGACTTCAAGGAATATCAGGCCGCGGATCTCGTTAAGCTGGATATTCTGGTCAATAGCGAGAAGGTCGATGCATTGTCGCTGATCGTGCACCGTCAGAGCGCACAATTCCGCGGTCGTGCGGTGGCGGCCAAGATGCGTGAACTGATCCCGCGCCAGATGTTCGACATTGCGGTGCAGGCGGCTATCGGTGCGCACATTATCGCGCGTGAAACCATCAAGGCATTGCGCAAGAACGTACTGGCCAAGTGCTACGGCGGCGACATCACCCGTAAAAAGAAGCTGCTGGAAAAGCAGAAAGCCGGTAAGCGCCGCATGAAACAGGTCGGCAATGTGGAGATTCCACAGGAAGCCTTCCTCGCCATCTTGCAAGTAGGGGATAAATAAGTGAGCGGGAATCTGTTCTGGGTGTTTGTCGTTGCGGCGCTGATCGGCATTGCGCTGATCGCGTCGGCCGGCAAGAAGGAAGCAGGCGCCAAAGAGTGGCCGGCTACCGTGCAGTGGGGCTATATCGCCCTGCTGGTTGGTGTGTTTGGCGTGCTTTCAAGCTGGATGAGTTTTTCGGCCGTGATGCTGGTGATCGTGCTGGTGACCGGCTTTGGCTGGGCGCTGGACCGCTTCTATCTGGCCGGGCGTCGTGCGCCGGGTGAAGAGCCCGGCCATGTCGTCGATAATGCCAAGGGCTTTTTCCCCATCATTCTGGTGGTCTTCCTGTTGCGCTCGTTTATTGCAGAGCCGTTCCAGATCCCCAGTAGCTCGATGCGTCCGGGGCTGATTGTTGGCGACTTCATTCTGGTCAACAAGTTTACCTATGGCATCCGCGTGCCGGTGTTGAACAAGGTCGTGGTGCCGATGGACAAGGTGGCGCGTGGTGATGTGGCGGTATTCAACTTCCCGCCCAATCCGCGTGTCGACTACATCAAACGGGTGGTCGGTTTGCCGGGGGATACGGTCGAGTACCGTAACAAGAGCCTGAGCATCAATGGCAAACCGATACCGGATGTGGCCGATGGCAGCTACGACTATCTGGAGCAGGGGCTGGCGATGATACGCAACGACCAGTACCGCGAAACCCTGCCGTCCGAGCCCGAGGCCAAAAGCTACAAGGTACTGAAGATTCCGCAAGCGCCAGCCTATGATCCGGCACAGGTGCGCGACTTCCCGTACCGCGACAACTGCCAGTATGCTGAAGACGGTTTTGTGTGCAAAGTGCCGGCAGGCCACTACTTCATGCTGGGCGACAACCGTGACAATAGTCTGGATGGCCGCTACTGGGGTTTTGTGGCGGATGAACTGCTGGTGGGCAAGGCCTTTTTGATCTGGATGAATTTTGGCGACTTCTCGCGTGTCGGTATGAAAATAAGCTGATTCTGATGCCCGAGTATTGCCCGGTCCCCGCATGCTTGTTTGCTGCGGGGATTATGTTTTTTACCGTATCCGCTTTGGCCGTGAGTGCCGGCGGGTTTAGAATGCAGTCTATTGCCGTCTGTTTGGACGGCGCAACCATACAGGAGCAGGGCGTATGCGTACTCGGGAACGCGGTTTGTCTGCGATATCACTATTGATGACGATGCTGCTGGCGGGAGCGCTGATACTGGGGTTTTTCCGGGTCGTTCCGGTCTATGCCGAGTATTTCGAGATCAAAAATGCCTTGGATGACATGGCTAAGTCGCCGAATTCAGAAGGCGAGTTCGGGCTGCGCCAGGAGTTTGCGCGCCGCGCTGGTGTGAACGACATTACCTCCATCAGCTCGCGCGACCTTTTGATCAGTGCGCCGGTTGGCCAGTCGCCGGTGATTGCCGTCTCATGGCGCCGTGAAGTGCCGATGGTCTCGAACATGAGCCTGCTTTTCGATTTCAACATTCACGCCGGCCAGACGGCCGGTATGCAACCCTAAGCCGTGACCCAACATAAAGATATCCAATTTCGCCGCCTCTGCGAGGCATTAGGCTACCGTTTTAACCGTCCCGAGTGGCTGCGTCAGGCGTTGACGCACCGCAGTTACGGCACCCCGAACAACGAGCGGCTCGAGTTTGTCGGTGACAGCATCCTCAACTATACCGTTGCCCGCATGCTGTATGACCGCTTCCCGCAGCTGACTGAAGGCGAGCTGTCGCGTCTTCGCGCCAATCTGGTTAATCAGCAGACGCTGTCCGAGCTGGCTTTGGTGCTTAAGCTGGGTGACGAGCTGTATCTGGGCGAGGGCGAGCTCAAGAGCGGTGGCTTTAACCGTCCGTCGATTCTGGCCGACGCGCTGGAAGCGACCTTTGCTGCTGTCAGTTTCGATGCCGACTTTGCCGCCGCCGAAGGGGTGGTGCGCCATCTGTATCGTGCCCGGGTCGAGGCTATCGATCCGACCCGCCATGCCAAGGACGCCAAGACACGCTTGCAGGAAGCACTGCAGGCGCGCAAATACCCGCTGCCGAAATACCGCATCCTGAGTCAACTTGGTGAGGCACACGAGCAGCATTTCAAGGTGGCATGCGAGCTGGGTGATCTGGGTATCGATACCAGTGGTGAAGGCAATAGCCGGCGCATGGCCGAGCAGCAGGCTGCCGAAGTGGCGCTATTGCTGCTGGACGAAAAATTCAAACTAGGCAAAAAATGACCGAAACCTCTTATCGCTGCGGCTTTGTGGCCATCGTCGGCCGCCCCAATGTGGGCAAATCGACGCTGATGAACCACTTGATAGGCCAGAAGATCAGCATCACCTCCAAAAAGGCGCAAACCACGCGCCATCGTGTCACCGGCATTCACACCAGTGATCACAGCCAGTTCGTGTTCGTTGATACGCCGGGCTTTCAGACTTTTCACGGCGGCGCACTCAACGAGACGCTGAACAAGAGTGTCAAGGACACGCTGGGTAGCGTCGATTGCGTGATGTTCGTGCTGGAAGCCAAGCGTTTTACGCCGGCCGACCGTGAAGTGATGGCGCTGCTGCCGAAGCATATCCCGGTCATGCTGGTGGTCAACAAGGTGGACAAGGCCAAGGACAAGCTTGAGCTGGCCAACTTCATCGACGATGTGCGCGCCGAGTTCCCGTTTGTCGATGCCGAAGTCGTCAGCGCCAAACATGGCCAGCGCATTGCCGAACTGCTGGAAAAGATTGCGCCTTATCTGCCGGAATCGGTGCCGCTGTATCCGGAAGACATGATCACCGACAAGAGCCAGCGCTTCCTCGCCGCCGAGATCGTGCGCGAGAAACTGTTCCGCTATCTGGGCGAGGAGCTGCCGTATTCGATGAACGTCGAAGTCGAGCAGTTCGAGGTGGATGGGGCGCTGTACCGCATCCATATTGCCATCCTGGTCGACAAGGAAGGGCAGAAACCCATCGTGATCGGCAAGGGCGGCGAGAAGCTGAAAAAGATCTCGACCGAGGCGCGTCTGGATATGGAAGCGCTGTTCGATACCAAGGTCTATCTCGAAGTCTGGGTCAAGGTGAAGTCCGGCTGGGCCGACGATGTGCGTTTCCTTAAGGAATTCGGCCTGTAATCATGTTTGCGCGCACTCCAGAACCGCCTTACTGGGCGGTGATCTTCTCCAGTCAGCGCACGGCGCAGGATGACGGCTATGGCGACATGGCCGATGCCATGCTGGCGCTGGCGGCAGGGCAGCCGGGCTATCTCGGTGTCGAGAGCGTGCGCGGGGATGACGGCTTCGGCATCACTGTGTCGTACTGGGCTAGTGAAGACGCGGTTGTGGCGTGGAAGGCCGAAGGCCGTCACCGGCTGGCACAGGCCGAGGGTTACGCGTGCTGGTACGCGCAGCTTTTCACCCGGGTGGCCTGCGTCAAGCGCGATCACCACTGGATGCGGGTCTGATGCAGCCGGGCAAGATAGACCGCCAGAGCGGCTATATCCTGCATGCGCAAGCCTATCGCGAGACCAGTCTGCTGCTGGATGTGCTGACGTGCGATTACGGCCGTGTGGCCATGGTGGCGCGCGGTGCCCGTAGGCCGCGTGCCGAGCTGCGCGGCCTGTTGCTGCCGTTTCAGCCCTTGTCGCTGGCGTGGTTCGGCAAGAACGAACTGCGCACCCTGCACCGTGCCGAGTGGCAGGGTGGGGTGCGTCTGCTCGGCGGCCAGGCGCTGGTGTGCTGTTTTTATCTGAATGAATTACTGGTGCGTCTCACGACCCGTGAAGACCCGTCGCCGGCGACTATCGCGGCTTACGATCATGCCGTGCGCAGCCTGGCTGCGGGCGAGGCGCACGGCGTGGTGTTGCGCCGC
>NZ_JBOFOO010000430.1:0-2703 GCF_051659485.1 Craterilacuibacter sp.
GTGTCGCACACCGCCTGATCCCGCGCTGGGGCGAGCCAGCATGAGCAGCGCGCTACTGTCCCTATCCGCCCAGCGCCAACTGGAACAGACCGCAGCAGGCTTGGGGCTGATGCGCCGCGCCGCCCGTGCGGCTGCAGCATGGATCATGGCCCGCTATCCGGTAAGCGCCGCGATAACGGTACTGGCCGGCCCGGGCAATAATGGCGGCGACGCGCTGCATCTGGCATGCGAACTGGCCGAAGCCGGCTACCCTGTCTGCGTGGTCAGCCCCCGGCCACAGACTTCGGCCGAGGCACAGCAGGCACGGGCACGCTGGGACAGCTTTGCCGCACCGACCCTGAGCACACTGCCGGACAAGCACGCCGAGCTTATCGTCGACGGCCTGTTCGGTATCGGTCTGGTGCGGACACCGGCGCCGCCGTGGGATACGCTGATGGATACGGTCAATGCCGGCACGACACCCGTGCTGGCGCTGGATACGCCTAGCGGGCTGGATGCCATGAGCGGCCATGCCTGCGGCAGCGCCATCCGTGCCCGCGACACACTGACCTTTCTATGCTTCAAGCCGGGCTTGCTGACGGGCGATGGCTGCGAGTTGGCCGGCCACGTCCATCTGGCCACACTGGACATCCCTCGCGATCTGTTGCCGCCCCCCGAGGGCCAGCTCAACCGCCCGCGCCTAGGCCCGCTCAAACGCCATGCCAACAGCCACAAGGGCAGTTTTGGCAGCGTCTGTATCGCTGGCGGCGCACACGGCATGCTGGGTGCCGCCCTTCTGGCCGGACGTGCGGCACTGGCCTGCGGCGCAGGCAAGGTTCACGTCGCCACGCTGGACACGCGGCTGGCTGTCGACACCGGCCAGCCCGAGCTGATGCTGTCGCCACTGTCCCTGTCGTTGCCGGCGCACGACATCTGCGCCATCGGCCCCGGGCTGGGGCAATGTGGTGCTGCCCGCGCGGCACTCGCCAGCGCACTCGGTAGCGACAAGGCGCTGGTGATCGACGCCGATGCCCTCAATCTGATCGCGCTTGACGCCACGCTGGCCGAATCGCTGGCGCAGCGCGAGGCAGGTGCGGTCCTGACGCCACACCCGGCCGAAGCGGCTCGCCTGCTGGGCATGAGCACCGGACAAGTACAAGCCGACCGGCTGACAGCAGCCCGCACGCTGGCAGCCCGTTATCGTAAAGTGGTGGTCCTCAAAGGTGCCGGTACGCTGATTGTGCGCGCCGACGGCTTTTACCGCGTCAACGGTAGCGGCAATGCGGCGCTGGCGGCTGCTGGTCAGGGCGATGTATTGTCCGGCGCGATTGCAGCCTTGATGGCGCAGCACCTTTCGGCCTTCGATGCCGCCTGCCTTGCCGTCTATCTGCATGGCCTCGTCGCCGACCTGTATGTCGAAGACAAAGGCGGTGCGATCGGGCTTAGCGCCTCGCACACGGCAGCCCAACTCGCCGCACTGATCAATGCCTTGCTGCGGCTGGACCGCAGACACTAAAACAACCTCCTATTCCTTATTTTCAATTTCCAACCATGACCCCCCAAAGCAAAGCCACCCTGTACGGGCTGGGTGCAGTACTGGCCTGGTCCACCGTCGCCACCGCCTTCAAGATCAGCCTCGCCCATCTGAGCCCGGCCCAGTTGCTGCTCTATGCCTGTGCTGCCAGCTTGCTGGCGCTATTGTCCATTCTTGCCGTACAGCACCGTCTGGGCGAGCTGTTGCCAGGCTTGCGCCTTTACTGGCGCCGCTCGCTACTTCTGGGTGCGGTCAATCCTTTTTTCTATTATCTGGTGCTGTTTCAGGCATACGCCCTGCTGCCGGCACAGGAAGCCCAGGCCATCAACTACACCTGGGCGCTGACCATGACCTTGCTGTCGGTACCGCTACTGGGGCAACAGTTGCGCAGGCGCGATCTTGCCGCCGCATTGGTCTGCTATGTGGGAGTGCTGGTGATAGGAACCCGCGGCGAAGTGCTGACGCTATCGTTTTCCAATATGACCGGCATGCTGTTTGCGCTGGGCTCCACCTTGCTGTGGGCGAGCTACTGGATCTTCAATACCCGGGATACACGCGAACCCGTGCTGGGGCTGACGCTGAACTTCATGCTGGCGCTGCCGCTTATCCTGCTATGGTGTGCACTCACCGGCGAGCTGACTGCGGTGCCCTGGCAGGGCTTGGCCGGTGCCGCCTATGTAGGTGCCATCGAGATGGGTTACACCTTCGTGCTATGGCTCACTGCGATGAAACTCACCAAAAGCACGGCGCGCATCGCCAACCTGATCTTCCTGTCGCCGATTATCTCGCTATGGCTGATCCATATTTTTATCGGCGAACCCATACTCGCTTCCACTCTGGTCGGCCTTGGCCTGATACTGGGTGGCCTGCTACTGCAAAAGCTGCCGAACAAACGCGGGGCTTAAACGCAATAAAGCCGGAAGCCCCGCCCCAACGGGCACAGGCATTCCGGCTTGGCAAGGGACTACGCCTACCTAGCTGCGTTTAGCCGGTTTAGCCGGCTCATCAAACAAGGTCTTGTCGTTTTCTGCCGCCGCCAGTTCCGCCACCATCTTGCTGCGCAAGCGCTGATAGAAGGCATGCAGGGTTGCGACTGCCGGCGTGATCTGGCCCAAAAGCTCATCGCGGTTTTCAATCGTAGTCCGCAGTTCGGGATCGGGGTCACGCTCCATCGCCAGCATCATGATGGG
>NZ_JBOFOO010000431.1:0-19198 GCF_051659485.1 Craterilacuibacter sp.
CGGAAAGTGCTATGCAAGCCCGTTTGGCGATCAATTTCGACACGAACTTCCATGTCGTCTTCAGCAGTGAACTTCTTCTTAGTTGCCGAAGCCAGCGCCTGCTCCAAAGCAGAAAACACTACATCCCGGCTAACGTTCTTCTCGCTAGCCAGGGCGTCAACCAGCAACAAAATCTCGCGACTCATTCATTCCTCCGGATACATTGTCCTTTTTGTGAGAGAAACGCCTGACCTGATCAGAACTCGGGCTCGATACGAGCCTTGTCGATATTGGACAGTGCGATCTCCACAATCCGGCCTTCCACCTCAAGCTTGAGCACACCATCCTCAACGCCAGATAGACGACCGGTAAATTTCTTTTGCTGCTCGACAGGCAGACGTGTGCGCAGCTTGGCAAGCTGTCCCGCGAAACGCACAAAATCGGCCTCTTTTTTCAGAGGGCGATCTAGACCCGGACTTGACACTTCAAGCCGGCTGTAATCGATATTTTCTACCATGAACAAACGGGTCATGTGATTACTGACCGATACACAGTCCTCAATCGTCACGCCACCTTCTTTATCCATAAAAACACGCAGGCCACCGCCCGGGGTCAGCTCACAATCAACCAGCTCGAACCCCAGACCAGGCAGGGTATTTTCCAACAGCAGACGGACATCCATTGCATTTTCCACAAATAAAAAATGGGCGAACCGCCCATCACTAAATATCGGTCAGTGTAACCCATTCAGCGCAAAAAGAAAATGCTGCCCTACTCCTATATAGGCAGCAACGGGGGAGTCAAGCAGCTATGACAAACAACAGTTTTGCACTAGTCTTTTAGTTACGGTAAATTAACGTGGCCTACTGCGGTTATTATCGCGTACGGAATAAGCAAAACAGTACCGGCACATATAATGACCGGCAAAACGCAAGCACGATGGAGGAACAGCAGGCTATGGAAAAAATCTGGTTCAAAAATTATCAGGCCGGTGTTGCACACGAAATCAACATCAATACATTCAAATCGATCATCGAAGTGTTCGATGCCAGCGTAGCTAAGTTTCGCGACCGTCCTGCCGTCGTCTGCATGGACAAGCAACTGAGCTATGGCGAACTGGACCAGCAAGTCAGCCATTTTGCTTCCTATCTGCAAAACACACTCAAGCTGAACAAGGGCGACCGCGTCGCCCTGATGATGCCCAATCTGCTGCAATACCCCGTTTCCGTTTTTGGCACGCTGCGTGCAGGCTGCACCGTTGTCAACGTCAACCCGCTTTACACGCCGCGTGAACTTGAGCACCAGCTGAATGATTCCGGCGCCGAGACCATTGTTATTCTGGAGAATTTCGCCTCGGTACTGGAAGATGTCATCCGCCGCACCAAGGTTAAAAATGTCATCATCGCCTCGATCGGCGACATGCTGGGCTTCCCCAAAGGCGCCATCGTCAATTTTGTGGTGCGCAAGATCAAGAAAATGGTACCCGCCTGGCATCTGCCCGGCCACACCCGTTTCAACGACGCGCTAGCTCAAGGCAGCAAACACACCTACCGCAAAGTTGATATCGGCCATGAAGATATCGCCTTTTTGCAATATACCGGCGGCACCACCGGCGTTTCCAAAGGCGCCATGCTGCTGCATCGCAATATTGTCGCCAATATGCTGCAAGCCGGCGCCTGGATCAAGCCCGGCATCCGCGAAGGTCAGGAGGTTATTGTCACCGCCCTGCCGCTGTATCATATCTTCTCGCTCACTGCCAACCTAATGGCCTTTACCGAAATCGGCGCACTGAATGTACTGATCAGCAACCCGCGCGACATTCCGGGCTTCGTCAAGGAATTGAAAAAGCACAAAATCACCGCCATCACCGGCGTCAATACGCTATTCAATGCCCTGCTGAACAACCCGGAATTCAAGACCATCGATTTTTCCAGCTGGCGCTTGTCGCTGGGCGGTGGCATGGCGGTACAGCGTGCAGTGGCCGAACGCTGGAAGCAGACCACAGGCGTCACGCTGATCGAGGCCTATGGCCTGACCGAAACCAGCCCGGCGGCCTGCATGAACCCGCTGGATCTAAAAGAATACAATGGCACCATCGGCCTGCCTGTCCCCTCGACCGACATCCAGATCCGCGATGTAGACGGCAAGGAAGTCGCGCAAGGCGAAGCCGGCGAGCTATGCATCAAGGGCCCGCAGGTCATGAAAGGCTACTGGCAGCGGCCGGATGAAACGGCCAAGGCCATTGATGCCGACGGCTTCCTCGCCACAGGCGACATGGCGATCATGACTCCAGACGGTTTCGTCAAACTGGTCGATCGCAAGAAAGACATGATTCTGGTTTCCGGCTTTAATGTCTACCCCAACGAGATCGAGGACGTCGTCGCCATGCACCAGGGAGTCATGGAAGTCGCCTGCATCGGCATTCCAGACGAACGCTCGGGCGAAGTGGTTAAAGTCTTCGTCGTTCGCAAAGACCCTGCCCTGACCGCTGAATCCGTACTTGAGCACTGCCGCGCCAACCTGACCGGTTACAAAGTACCAAAATTTGTCGAGTTTCGTGATGAACTTCCCAAGACCAACGTTGGCAAGATACTACGCCGCGCACTGCGCGACGAGCATGTAGCCAAACAGGCCTGATTGGCATTAGACCCAACACCCCGCCACGGCAACGCCTTGCGCCGCGGCGGGGTTTTCCTTTGATCGGCCACCCCAGCCGGAGCCTGCCATGCTGATGCTGCCCTTTTTCAAGTTGATGGCCGAAACCAAAGCCAGCGACACCTTCTACACCAGCCACGCCCCCATCCAGATCAAAATTGACGGTGTCCTGCGCCCGGTCAACGATAAGCCCCTAAGCCCGGATAATATCCAGCACCTGGCTTACAGCCTGATGAACGAGAGTGAAATTGCCATCTTCGAGCGCGAGATGGAAATGAACTTTGCACGGCAAGCGGAAGGCTTAGGCAACTTCCGGGTCAATATCTTCCGTCAGCGCGGCAACGTCGCCATGGTTATCCGCCACATTGCCCCTAAAATACCGTCACTGGATGAACTGAACCTACCAATCACCCTGCATGAACTGGTCAAACTCAAGCGCGGCCTGGTCATTGTTGTCGGCGCGACCGGTTCGGGTAAAAGCTCGACCGTAGCCGCCATGCTGAACCTGCGCAACAGCTTGCAAAGCGGGCACATCCTGACGGTAGAAGACCCGGTAGAGTTCCTGTTCAGCCATCAGAAGTCTATCGTTAACCAGCGCGAGATCGGCATAGATACCCACTCTTATGCTGCAGCGCTTAAAAACGCGATGCGCGAGGCGCCTGATGTCCTGATGATAGGCGAGATCCGCGATGCCGAAACGCTGACTCATGCCATCAACTATGCCCAATCAGGCCATTTATGCATCACCACGCTGCACGCCAATAACAGCTATCACATGCTGAACCGCATCATCAGCTTCTTCCCGCCAGAGTCCCGCAATGCTTTATTGATGGACTTGTCGGTCTCGCTCAAGGCCGTGGTATCGCAACGCCTGGTTCCCACCCCTCAGGGCAAGCTGATTCCGGCAGTCGAACTACTGGTCAATACTCCGCATATCGCCGACCTGATCCGTGGCGGAGAAATCGACAAGATCAAGGATGCCATCGAAGCGTCGATGTCGGACGGTTCGCAGACTTTCGAGCGCTCATTGTTTAAGCTCTACAATTCGGGCCACATCAGCCTGGATGAAGCAATGAAAAATGCCGACTCCCCGACCAATCTGTACTGGCTGATCAATCACGTCAGCGACAAAAAGAAACCCGCCCCCCAAAGCGGAAACCCGGCTTCGTCTGCCGACGCCCCTGACTTTGGCGGCTTTACCCTTAAATAATATCCGAGCCCATGATTACTATTTACGGCATTCCCAATTGCAGCACCGTCAAGAAAGCCCGCCTGTGGCTGAACGAACAGCAACTGGACAGCACGTTTCACGATTTCAAGAAACAGGGCATCGATACAGTCACGCTGAGCCGCTGGCTAAGACACACCAGCCTCGCCACACTGATCAACCGCAAAGGGACAACTTGGCGTGCGCTCTCAGATGAAGACAAACTGCGGGCCGACAGCCCGGACTCGGCTATTGCCCTCATGATGGAAAAGCCTTCTCTCATCAAGCGGCCGGTACTCGAACAAGGATCACAACTTTTGGTCGGTTTTAGCGAAGACAGCTATCAGGCGCTGAAGCCATGACGCGTACCGAAGAGCTGGCCATTGAACTGATACGCCGCGACTCCATCACGCCTCGCGACGCTGGCTGTCAGGAGAGCATGATAGTCCGCCTCGAAGCCATGGGCTTTAGCATCGAGCGCATGCGTTTTGGTGATGTGGACAATTTCTGGGCACGGCGCGGCCAAGACGGGCCCTTATTATGCTTTGCCGGCCACACCGATGTCGTGCCAACCGGCCCTATCGAAGACTGGGTCAGCCCGCCATTCGAGCCTGCCATTCGTAACGGACTGCTGTTTGGCCGTGGCGCGGCCGACATGAAAGCTTCGCTGGCGGCCTTCATCACCGCTATCGAAGACTTTATCGCCACCCACCCCACACATCCCGGCTCGATCGCACTATTGATCACCTCGGACGAGGAAGGCGCAGCAATCAACGGTAGCGTGCGCGTCGTGGATACGCTGCAGGCGCGCGGCACGATCATAGACTGGTGCATCGTCGGAGAGCCCACCTCGGACCAGGCCTTGGGCGACACGATCAAAAACGGCCGCCGCGGCTCGCTCTCCGGCACGCTGACCATACACGGCAAGCAAGGACATATTGCCTACCCGCAGCTCGCCAGAAATCCGGTCCACCTGATGGCAAACGCACTGTCAGAGCTCATCAGTACCCGCTGGGACGAAGGCAATGCCCACTTCCCGCCAACCAGCTTCCAAATATCCAACCTGAACGCGGGAACAGGTGCGGGCAACGTGATTCCGGGTAGCGCAGAGATCAGGTTCAATTTCCGTTTTTCCACGGAAAACACTGCGGACACCCTCAAGACCAGGTTACACGCCATCCTTGACCGTTACGAGCTGGACTATTCCTTGGCGTGGACACTGGGCGGAGAGCCATTCTTGACGCCGCCCGGCGTACTGAGCGCAGCGATCAGCGCGGCCATCCGCAGCGAAACAGGACGGACACCGGAACTGTCTACAGGAGGCGGCACTTCGGACGGGCGTTTTATCAAACGGATAGCAGGCGAGCTCATCGAATTCGGCCCCATCAATGCCACTATCCACCAGCTGAACGAATGCGTAGCCCTCAAGGATATTGCCACGCTATCGACCATTTACCGGCGCACACTGGAAAACCTGCTTCTTTAAGCGAATTGCATCTAGACTGAATCCGGCAAGCCCACTCCAAGCTTGCCGGTTCGCTTTTTGTGCCTTTTATTCATGGCGGGCCGGCCCGCTGGCGCGGGACTGTCTATTCCCGTCTCCAGCTTGAATGAGATTATTAGCCAGCAGAGGTATGATCCGGCGCTATGGAACTTGAAATCATCAAAATATTTACGGCATTGCTCGTACTGGTCAATCCGCTGGGCGCAATACCGGTTTTTATCAGTCTGACCCCAAACTCATCACAGGCCGAGCGTAAAACGATCGCAAAAACAACAGCATCGACCGTTGCCATCGTGATGATTCTCTTTGCACTGGTTGGCGATGCCTTGCTCAAATTTCTGGGCATCAGCATCGGTTCGTTTCAGGTCGGTGGCGGCATGCTCTTGATGCTGATCGCCATTTCATTGATGAATGCCAAATCATCGCCGACCAAGACGACCAAGCAGGAGCGGGAGGAAGCGGAAGCCAAGACCAATATCGCAGTCGTGCCTATGGCCATCCCGCTGATGATGGGCCCCGGCACCATGTCTACCGTCATCATTTATGCCAGTGCCGCCAAGGACTGGCTGCAATTATTGACGCTGATCATCAGCGGTTTGCTGGTTGCCGCCACCTGCTACATCACACTGGTACTGGCAACGCCTATCGGCCGCATTCTGGGCCAGACCGGCATCAATATCGTCAACCGGGTCATGGGGATGATATTGGCCGCGCTGTCGGTGGAAATTATCGTGGACGGGGTTTTCCGCCTTTTCCCGCAACTGACCCGCTAACCATCAGGTGGCACCGGACAAGTCTGGCGCCACCCTTTTTTTGCCACTGTCTCCGCTAGCCTGTTCCTATTTAGCCTATACGCACAATCTATTATTGTTATCGACCCCAATCTTTGCATGATTAACGGTTAAAATACCCGGCCGAACCCGCAGCAAGGCAAGCGTCCATGAGTAAGCACTCTTTTCTACGTCTCGCCCTGGCGTTCACTTTGCTGGCACTGATTGCCGGCTTTTTTGCCTGGGGCGGCAGCGCATGGCTCAGCCTTGAACGCATCCATCAGCATCTTGCCTCATGGCGCGCCTTGCTGGATGCGCATTATTTCAGCGGCGTACTGGTCTATTTCACGCTCTATGTACTGGCAACAGCCCTGTCCCTGCCCGGTGCCACCTTGCTCACCCTGCTGGGCGGCGCACTGTTCGGCCTAGTTGCCGGCACCGTCATTATTTCACTGGCCAGCACACTGGGCGCCACGCTGGCCTTCCTGTCGGCGCGCTATCTGCTGCGCGCCAGCATTGAGCGCCGCTTTAGCAAAGCGATGCAGACCGTGAATGCCGGGCTGGCACAAGAAGGCCGCAGCTATCTGTTCGGCCTGCGGCTGGTACCGCTATTTCCCTTTTTTGTCGTCAATCTGGTGATGGGTCTCACCCGTATGCGGGTGTCTACCTATGCCTGGGTGAGCCAGCTGGCGATGCTGCCGGCTACCTTGGTGTATGTGAATGCCGGGCAACAACTGGGCAGCCTGCACAGCCTGTCCGGCATTGTCTCGCCGCTGATGCTGCTCTCCTTCGTGCTGCTGGCCGCCCTGCCGCTCTCCAGCTCCATACTGTTGCGCCGCTGGCGCTTGCGCACACGACTGGCCCCATGGCGTAAACCGGCCTCCTTCGACATCAATCTTGTCGTCATCGGTGGCGGGGCGGCCGGCTTGGTGGCGTCTTATATCGCAGCGAAGGCAGGAGCCCGGGTTGCCCTGATAGAAGCGAAAGCACTGGGCGGCGATTGCCTGAATACCGGCTGCGTCCCCTCCAAGGCATTGATACGCTCGGCCAAGCTGGCACACGAAGCACGCCATGCTGCCGATTACGGTCTTAGCGGCAATCTGCACGTCCCTTTCCGCGACGTGATGGCGAGGGTAAAACGCATCATCGCCCGCATCGAGCCGCATGATTCGGCTGCACGCTATACGGCGCTGGGGGTCGAATGCATCTCCGGGCACGCCCGCATCATTTCCCCGTGGCAGGTCAAAGTTGGCGAGCGCACGCTCAGCACCCGCGCCATCATCATTGCCACCGGCGCCCAGCCGGCGATACCCGCCATAGACGGCCTGGCTGATTGCGCACCCTTGACCTCGGATACGCTATGGTCGCTCACCGACCTGCCTGAACACCTGCTGGTCATCGGTGGCGGTGCCATAGGCTGCGAGCTATCACAGGCTTTTGCCCGTCTGGGCAGCAAGGTCACGCTCCTCGAAGCCGGCACGCAATTGCTGCCGCGCGACGACAACGATGCGGCGCTAGCCATACAGGCTGCGCTACGCGCCGACGGCGTCAATGTCGTCTGTCAGGCCAGCCTTCTGCACTTCAGTTGCGACGCAGAAGGTAAAATGCTGCGTTATAGCCATCAGGGCCAGGAGCAGCAACTGTCCTTCGATCAAGTCCTGCTGGCCACCGGCCGCAAACCCCGCCTTAGCGGCTTCGGGCTGGAAGAACTGGGTCTGTTGGACGAAGGAAAACTGACACTGGACACCGCGCTGGCGACGCGCATACCGCATATTTTCGCCTGTGGCGATGTGGCCGGCCCTTACCAGTTTACCCATATGGCCGCGCAGCAAGGCTGGATCGCTGCCGTCAATGCGCTGCAGGGTCTGCGCCGCTTCAAGGCCGACACCAGCCTGGTGCCGGTATCGGTGTTTACCTCACCGGAACTGGCCCGCATCGGCCTGACCGAAAACGAGGCGCTGGCGCAAGGTATTGCATACGAAACCACCCGGCTGGATCTGGCCGAGCTGGATAGAGCCATCGCCGACGAAGCCAATCACGGCTTTATCAAGGTCCTGACCGCCAAGGGCAGCGACCGTATTTTAGGTGTCAGCATCGTTGCCGAACGTGGCGCCGACATGCTGGCCGAGTGGACACTGGCCATGAAACACAATCTCGGGCTCAAGAAGGTGCTGGCCACCATCCATGCCTATCCGACCTGGATGGAAGGCAATAAGGCCGTTGCCGGCTTATGGCAGCAAGACCACACCCCGGCGTGGGCACTAGGCCTTGCACGCCGGTTTTTGCAACGCGCTCGCAAATAAGGCATCCGCAACAGGACAAACATGAAGCACACGCTATTGACCACGCTCTTGCTGGCGCTACTCAGCCCTGTCGCCAGCGCCAACTGGAACGACACCCTGGCTCAGGCCCGCGGCCAAACCGTCTACTTCAACGCATGGGGTGGCAGCGAGCCGATCAACCGCTATATCGCATGGGCAGGCGCTGAAACCCAAAAGCGTTATGGCGTCACCGTCAAACACGTCAAAATTGCCGATACCGCCGAGGTAATACGCAGGGTGGCAGCAGAAAAAGCCGCCGCCCGCCGCCAAGGCGGCAGCGTCGATCTGGTATGGCTCAACGGCGAAAATTTCCGCGCAATGAAACAGCAGGGCCTGCTGTCGGCAGCATTTGCCCAAGCCCTGCCCAACTGGCGCTATGTAGACCGCAACTTGCCGGTCGAGCATGATTTTGCCGAGCCGACTCAGGGACTGGAATCGCCATGGGGCGGAGCACAGCTCACCTTTATTGCCGAGCGCAATACGGTGGCGACGCCGCCGGACTCTATGCTCAGCCTGCTGGCCTTTGCCCAGAAGCACCCGGGCCGGGTCAGCTACCCCAAACCGCCACAGTTTCACGGCACCAGTTTTCTCAAGCAGGCCCTGCTCGAACTCACCCCGACACCGGCGCTATTGCAACAGCCGGTGACAGCCGCCAATTTCGCGCGCGCCAGCCAGCCCTTATGGGCCTATCTCGAGCGCCTGCACCCCGCACTATGGCGCCAAGGCAAGGCTTTTCCCGCTTCGGGCGAACAGACCCTGCAGATGATGGCTGACGGCGAGTTGCTGCTGGGCATCAGCTTTAACCCCAATGAAGTGCCCAATCAGGTCGCCAGCGCCCGCCTGCCCAAAACCGCCTACAGCTATGGCCACAAGGCCGGCATGCTGGCCAATGTGCACTTTGTCGCCATTCCGTTTAACGCCAAGGCCGCGGCCGGCGCACAGGTACTGGCCAACTTCCTGCTTTCCCCCGAAGCGCAAGCCAGAAAAGCCGATATTGCCGTTTGGGGCGACCCCAGCGTGCTGGATGCGGCCAAGCTACCGGCAGCACAACAAGCTGCCTTGCTCAAACGCGCACCCGGCAGCTTGCCTGCCAGCGTACGCGCCCTGCCCGAACCGCACGCCAGCTGGGTCGATGCACTGGAAAAAGAATGGTTGCGCCGCTACGGCCAGGCCGGCGGCAGCCGCTAAAGCATGGCGCAACTGACTCTGGCGCTGTTTAGCCTGCTGTTTGCCTTGCCGCTGCTGGCGGCGCTTGTCCTGGCGCTGCTGCCGGCCTTATCGCCGGCCGCTTTTGCATCGTTATGGGCACAAGCACAATTCCTGCCGGCACTGGGCAGTAGCTTGGTGTCCGCCTTGCTGGGCACCACGACGGCCTTGCTGCTGTCGCTCACGCTAGCGCGCGGCTTGTATCTCAGCCGCGCCTGGCCGCGCCTGTGCTCACACTTGTCGCCGATGCTGGCGCTTCCGCATGCAGCCTTTGCCATCGGGCTTGTGTTCCTGATCGCCCCTGGCGGCTGGCTGGTGCGGGCCTTTGCCTCCCTTGCCGGCACCCCTGCTTTTGCGCCGGACTGGATCACCGTCAACGACCCGTGGGGGCTCGCTCTGGCACTCGCCTTGTGCCTGAAGGAAACCCCGTTTTTACTGTGGAATATCGCCCTGTTGCTGGCCAGACCTGAAATCGCGCCCCAGACGCAAGTCGCCGCTAGTCTCGGTTACGCATCACAGAAAATATGGCGCTGGATCATCCTGCCACAGTTGCTGCCGCGCCTGGCCTGGCCCTTGTGCGCGGTACTGGCCTACTCGCTGACCGTCATCGACATGGCGATCGTCATCGGCCCCACCACCCCGCCCACACTGGCGGTACTGCTATGGCAATGGCTGCAGGATGCCGACCCGCAACTGGCGGCGCCGGCCATGGCCGGCAGCTGGCTATTGGCCATATTGACCGGCGTCTTCTTGCTGGCCGGTGCCGGCCTGTGGCGGCTATGGGGCGCCCGGACGCGCATGCCTGACGGCGTCCGCGGCCACCGCGCCCCCCCGGGTCTGGCCGCCGCCTTGGCTACAAGCCTGCTGGCTGTTTATCTTGCAGTACTGCTGCTGACGCTGCTCTGGTCGTTCGCCGGCTTGTGGCTGTTTCCCGAGCCGTGGCCGCAAAGTTTCACCCTTGCCGCGTGGCAAAATAGCGGCGATACCCTGACCGCCAATCTGGTGACCAGCGTGTGTCTGGCGATAGCCAGCACAGTGGCGGCCCTGACGCTCGCGCTATTGTGGCTGGAATACGGCCCGGCTCACCGGCTAGGCCATAGCCTGCTGCTCGCCCCCTTGCTCCTGCCACAAGTGTTGCTGGTGGCCGGCCTTTACCGTCTGGCGCTGCCATGGCAATGGGAGGGTTCGTTGGTTACCGTCGTCTGGGCCCAGCTATTCTGGGTATTTCCCTATGTAATGATCGTGCTCGCGCCGGCCTATCGCCGCTTCGATGCGCGCTATTTGACCTTGGCGCAAGCACTGGGGCATACGCGCCTGAGCGCCTGCTGGCGCATCAAATGGCCCATGCTTGCCCGCCCCATCGCCGCCGCTGCCGCCGTGGGTGTAGCCGTCAGTGTGGCGCAATACCTGCCTACCCTGTATCTGGGCGCCGGACGCATCAGCACGCTGACCACCGAAGCGGTGGCGCTGTCTGCCGGCGGCAACCGCCGCGTGATGGCGGTCTACGCCCTGCTTGCCACCTTGCTGCCGCTGCTGGCCTTTATGCTCGCCCGTGCGCTACCCGACCCTGAAAAACGCCATGCTTGAACTGAATGCCCTCACCCTGACCTTGCCCGATGGCCGCCTGATCGGCCCCGTAAGCTGCAACATCGCGTCCGGTGAAATCCTCACCCTGATGGGGCCCTCCGGTTGCGGGAAATCGAGCATTCTGGCGGCGCTGGCCGGCACCTTGCCGCCAGCCATCCGCCTGTCTGGACAGCTGCACCTGGCGGGCCGCGCCCTGAACTCCATGCCGATAGAACAACGCCGGATAGGGCTGCTGTTTCAGGATGCACTGTTGTTCCCGCATATGAGTGTGGCGGAAAACCTCGCCTTCGCCCTGCCCGCTGCCGTTCGCGGCCGCGCTCGCAAGGATGCCGTGATACAGGCGCTGCAACAGGCCGAACTGGCCGGGCTTGGTGCTCGCTCACCGGTGACGCTGTCCGGCGGTCAAGCCGCACGCGTGGCGCTGATGCGTGCCCTGCTGGCCGAGCCGGCGGCCTTGCTGCTGGACGAACCCTTCTCGCGTCTGGATACCCGCCTGCGCGCCGACATGCGCGACTTTGTTTACCGCCACCTGCGCGCGCGCGCCATCCCGGCCTTGCTGGTCACCCACGACAGCAGCGATGTGCCTGCCGGCGGACGCATTATTCAGCTGGAGTTGCCTGATGCTCGATAGTCTATTACTGCCGCTGCTGGCGCGGCCCTTGAAATATCTGGCACGCACACTCAAGCGCTATGGCGTAAGTGCCGACAGCGTCACGCTGGCCGCCTTCGCTATCGGCATGGCCGCGGCCACCGCCATCGCCCTACACCAATTTATCACCGGCCTCATACTGATTTTGCTATCGCGCCTGCTCGATGGGCTGGACGGCACGCTGGCGCGCCTGAGTACCCCCACCGACCGCGGCGCCTTTCTCGATATCAGTCTGGATTTTTTGTTTTACTCATCCATCCCGTTTGCTTTTGCCTTGGCGGCGCCCGAAGCCAATGCCTTGGCGTCCGCCGCACTGATTTTTGCCTTTGTCGGCACCGGCACCAGCTTTCTGGCCTTTGCCGTGATCGCGGAAAAACGCAAGCTGGGCAGCACCGTCTACCCCAACAAGGGCATTTACTATCTGGGCGGGCTGACCGAAGCCAGCGAGACGCTGGCCTGCTTCGCACTGATGTGCTTGCTCCCCCACTACTTTGCGCTGTTCGCCTGGGGCTTTGCCGCACTATGTGCACTCACGACCCTGAGCCGGCTTGCCGCCGGCTGGCACAGCTTTAACGGACCCTCAGCATGAAACCCTGCAAATTCGCCCTATTGCTGGCACTGGCAACCACACCGCTGCTGGCTGCCGACCTTGTCGCCGGCGCTTTCAGCCAAGGCACGCTCACCGGATGGGACAATAAAGCCTTCAAGGGCGAGACCCGCTACCGGCTGGTGAAAGATGAAACCAGCGGCAAGACCGTACTGATGGCACAAACCGAGGGCGGTGCCTCGGGGCAATTTCGCAAGCTCAAGGTCGATCTGAACCGCACCCCCTATCTCAACTGGCGCTGGAAAATCAGCAACACTTACAGCGGCGTCAATGAACGCAGCAAGAGCGGAGACGACTATCCGGCACGGGTGTATGTGGTGGACGAGCGCGGGCCATTCGGCATCAGCAGCCGCGCACTCAATTATGTGTGGTCCAGCAACCAGGCTGTAGGCAGCCGCTGGCCCAATGCCTTTGTCCCGCAGGCCATGCTGCAGGCCGTGGATAGCGGCAACGCCAAGGCCGGCCAGTGGGTCGCGCACAAGCGCAATGTACGCGAAGACCTGAAAGCGGCCTTCAACGAAGACTTCGACCACATCGACGCCGTGGCACTGATGACCGATGCCGATAACGCAGGCGGAAAAGCCAGCGCATGGTATGGCGACATCTGGTTCTCGGAAAAATAACACCGATGAAAAAACTGTTGCTGATAGGCGGTGGCCACAGCCATCTGTTCGTACTGGAAGCCCTGATACGCGCGCCCCGCCCCGATCTGGATGTCACGCTCATCACCCGCGACGTACTCGCACCCTATTCCGGCATGCTGCCCGGCATGGTCGCCGGGCTTTACTCGCCGGCAGAGATCCATATCGACCTCGCCCCGTTATGCACGGCCGCCGGCGTCAGGCTGATACACGGCACGGTCGACACACTGGATCTGGACAAGCACAGCGCAGGTGCGGGAGATCTCACGCTGGCTTTCGATTTGCTATCGCTGGACATCGGCTCCAGCCCGGAGCTTGCCGCCGTGCCCGGTGCGGCCACTTACGCCTGCGGCGTCAAACCGATAGACCAGTTTATCGCCGCCTTGCAGCAACTGGACAAACTGCCCGACGGGCAGCGTATCGTCGTAGTCGGTGCCGGTGCCGCCGGCGTCGAACTGGCTTTGGCGCTGATGGCACACAGCCGCAAGCAGCAGCGCCAAGACCGGATAGCGCTGCTGACCCGTAGCGGTGTGCTGCCGCGCCATCCCAAACGGGCCGCGAAAATGGCGGAAAGCGCCCTGCAGGCAGCAGGCATCCCGCTTGCCGGCGGCAGCGCCATCCGTCAGGTAGACCAAGGCGAACTGCAATTAAGCTCGGGGACCAGTTTCCCGTTTGATCTTTTGTTCTGGGCCAGCGGCTCCTCGCCCCAGCGCTGGCCGCAAGCGGCCGGCCTCGCCTGTGATCAAGCCGGCTTTGTTCTCGTGGACGACCACTTGCGATCGCTCAGCCACCGCCATGTATTTGCCGGCGGCGATATCGCCAGCCAGCTGGGGCAGTCGCATGACAAGGCCGGTGTCTATGCCGTGCGCCATGGCGCCATTCTGGCGCACAATCTGCTGGCGGCGCTGGATGGAGGCAAACTCAAGCACTACCGCCCGCAGCACGGCTATCTGTCGCTACTGGCCACCGGCGACGGCCGCGCGATTGGCTGCTGGCATGGCCTGTGTGTGAGCGGACGCTGGGTATGGCGGCTAAAAGACCGCATCGACCGCGGCTTTATGGCACGCTTCACGCGCCCGAACTAGCCCCGCCGCGCCTGCACCTCTACAATGCGCGGATGACTACACCAAGCTTTGTTCACCTCAGGCTGCATTCCGAATTTTCCGTCAGTGACGGCATCGTTCGCTTAAGCGACGCGATCAAGCGCGCCCACGCCGACCAGATGCCGGCGCTGGCCATGTCCGACCTGATGAATCTGTTCGGACTCGTCAAGTTTTACAAGGGCTGCCGCGACACCGGCATCAAGCCCATTATCGCCTGCGACATCTGGCTGGAAAACGCAGTCGACCGCGACAAGCCTTCGCGTTTGATGCTGATCGCCAAAAACCGGGCCGGTTACGGCCGCCTGTGCGAGCTCCTCGCCGCCGCCTTCACCCATAACCAGATCCGCGGCCGCGCCGAAATCAAGCGCGAATGGCTACAAGAGGGCGACAATGCCAACCTGATCTGTCTGTCCGGTGCACAACTGGGCGATGTGGGCGTCTCGCTGATCAACGGCAACCCCGAAGAAGCGCTCGCCCGCGCCCAAAGCTGGGCGGCGCTGTTTCCGGACAGTTTTTACCTGGAGATCCAGCGCGTCGACAATCCGCAGGTCGAGGCCATCGTACAGGCCACCCTGCGTCTGGCCGGCGACGCGGGTCTGCCGGTGGTCGCCACCCACCCCATCCAGTTCATGGATGCGGATGACTATATGGCGCACGAGGCCCGGGTGTGCATCGCCGAGGGCTACACCCTGTCCGACAAGCGCCGGCAAAAGAAATTTTCCGACTGCCAGTTCTTTCTCTCGAGTGCGCAGATGCAGGAGCGCTTCGCCGATGTGCCGGAAGCCTTGCAAAACTCGGTCGAAATCGCCAAGCGCTGCAACTTCACCGTCGAACTGGGCACCAACTACCTGCCGGATTTCCCGACGCCGGACGGCATGAGTCTGGACGACTTTATGGTGCAGGAAGCCAAAGCCGGGCTGGAAGAGCGCCTGATCGAGCTGTACCCCGACGGGGCAGAACGCGAAAACCAGCGCCAGCGCTATGTAGAGCGGCTCAAGTTCGAGACCGACACCATCATCCAGATGGGCTTCCCGGGCTATTTCCTGATCGTGGCCGACTTTATCAACTGGGCCAAGCTGAACGGCTGCCCGGTGGGCCCGGGCCGTGGCTCGGGTGCCGGTTCGCTGGTCGCCTATAGCCTGAAGATTACCGACATCGACCCGCTGGAATACGCGCTGCTGTTCGAACGCTTCCTGAATCCGGAACGGGTGTCGATGCCCGACTTCGACGTCGACTTCTGTCAGGACAACCGCTACCGCGTGATCGAGTATGTGCGCCAGAAATACGGTCAGGAGGCGGTATCGCAGATCGCCACCTTCGGCACCATGGCGGCCAAGGCGGTGATTCGTGACGTCGGGCGCGTGCTCGACCTGCCCTATATGTTCTGCGACCAGCTCTCCAAGCTGATTCCGGCAGCGCCAGGCAAGCAATATTCGCTGGACGATGCGGTGGCCATGGAGCCGGTACTCAAGGCGCGTCTGGAAAACGAGGAAGAAGTCGCCCAACTGTGGATACTGGCCAAGAAGCTTGAAGGCCTGACCCGCGGCATCGGCATGCACGCCGGCGGTGTACTGATCGCGCCGGGCAAGCTGACCGATTTCTGCCCGCTGTATCAGGCCTCGGGTGAAGACTCCGTATCGGTGTCGATGCTGGACAAGGACGATGTCGAAAAGATCGGGCTGGTGAAGTTCGACTTTCTGGGCCTCAGAAACCTGACCATTATCGATCTGGCCGCGCGCTATATCAAAAAACTGGACCCCAGTTTCGACACCGACCTGAACCTGTTGGAGTTCACCGATCCGGCCGCCTATCGCATCCTGCAGACGGCGAACACCACCGCCGTGTTCCAGCTGGAATCGGACGGCATGAAGCGCCTGCTGGAGAAGCTCAAGCCCGACCGCTTCGAAGACATTATTGCCGTGCTGGCACTGTATCGCCCGGGCCCATTGGGTTCGGGCATGGTCGACGACTTTATCCTGCGTAAAGCCGGCAAACAGGCGGTGGACTATTTCCACCCCGACTTGACCGCCTGTCTGGACCCGACTTACGGCGTGATCGTGTATCAGGAACAGGTGATGCAGATCTCGCAGATTATCGGCGGCTATACACTGGGTGGCGCCGACATGCTGCGCCGCGCGATGGGCAAGAAAAAAGCCGAGGAGATGGACAAGCACCGCGGCATTTTCACCGAGGGTGCCGAGCAAAAAGGCTACACCAAGGAGCTGGCCACCCATCTGTTCGACCTGATGGCGATGTTTGCCGAGTATGGCTTCAACAAGTCGCACACCGCCGCCTATGCCGTGGTGTCCTACCAGACCGCATGGCTGAAGGCACACCACTGCGCCGCCTTTATGGCCGCGACCATGTCCAGTGAACTGGACAACACCGACCAGCTGAAGATCTTTTACGACGACTCGGTCAGCAACGGCCTCAAGTTTTTGCCGCCCGACGTCAACGAAGGCTTCTACCGCTTCGTGCCGACCGACCGCTCGCACATCCGCTATGCACTGGGCGCCGTCAAGGGCACCGGTGAAGCCGCCGTCGAACATATTATCGCGGTGCGCGAGGCTAGCGGCCCGTTCAAGGATCTGTTCGACTTTTGCAGCCGTACCGACAAGCGCATCGTCAACAAGCGCACGGTAGAAGCATTGATTCGCGCCGGCGCTTTCGATGCACTGGAGAGCAACCGCGCCAAGCTGTTTGCCAACGTCGCGCTGGCGCTGGAAGCGGCCAGTCAGGAAGCGGCCAACGAGAATCAGGGCGGCCTGTTCGATATGTTCGGTGACGATGTAGTGCCACCGGTTCCGATGGTGGAAACCCGCGCCTGGACGCCAGCAGTACAGTTGGCCGAAGAAAAGCAGGCCATCGGCTACTATCTGTCCGGCCATCCGTTCAAGTCTTACGAAAAAGAGGTCCGCGGCTTTATCAAGACGCCGCTATCCCGCCTCATACCGCGCAAGGAGCCGCAGCTTCTGGCCGGCTTTGTCACCGGCATCCGCGTCAAGGTCGGCAATCGCGGCAAGATGGCTTTTGTCCAACTGGATGATGGCAGTGCCAAACTGGAAGTGTCGCTGTTTGCCGAGGGTTTTGACGCCAACCGCGACCGGCTGAAGGAAGACACCGTACTGGTGGTGGAGGGCAAGGTCAGCGAAGACAAGTTCTCCGGTGGCCTGCGCATTATTGCCGAGCATGTGTACGAACTGGGCGAAGCACGCAGCCGTTACGCGCGCTCGCTGGCGATCTCGCTCGATCACACTGCGGATGTGGGCAAGCTCAGAAGCACGCTGGTCGGTTACAAGAGCGAAGACGCCGGCTGCCCGGTACGCCTGCACTACAACAACGGCCAAGCCAAAGGCGAGCTGATGCTGCCCCCCGCCTGGGGGGTACGTCTGGACGATGCGCTCTTGCTGGCTCTGGACGAGACGCTGGGCGAAAGCCGCGCCAAGATCATCTGGTAAGGCTTACATCGGCAGGTGCGGGCCCAGCGTATTGATGGCCAGCACCGCACGGCGGTAACGGGCATGGGCGCGCGACACGGTGGAGACCGACAAATCCATCTGCCGCGCGGCCCCGCTGCAAGTCATGCCTTCGATCTCGATCAGCCATACTGCCTCGCGCGAGCGTTTTTTCAGCCCGATCAGGTCAGCGACCTGAGTAAAGAGTTCCAGTCTCATTGCACACCCCCTTTTTTTCCAGCATAGTGGCTTGCAGAAAAAATGCATGCCTTTGCCGTCTGCCGGCATCGGTTTCAGGGGGTCCCGCATGATTACCGTTTATCATTCCGAACACGTACAGGCTTACGTCCAAGCCTTGGGCAGCGCCCTGCCCGGGCATCGCGTTGTCCACACTATGCTCAAGCCGCAAACCGCGACCCGCTACGCCGTGGTCTGGAACCCGCCGCCCGGATTTTTTACCGGCCTGACCGATTTACAGGCGGTATTCGTGCTGGGTGCCGGTGTCGACCGTCTCGTTGCGCGTGAAGACCTGCCAGCGCACATCCCCATCTACCGGCTAAGCGATGCCGGCATGGCCGAGCAGATGATCGAATACGCACGCTATGGCGTCTTGCACTGGCAGCGCAGCTTTGATCTGTATCGCAACCAGCAGCAGCAACGCCAATGGCAGGTGCAGCCGGACCGGCGCAAACAGGACACACGGGTGAGTGTGCTGGGGCTAGGGGAAATGGGGGGGCGCGTCGCCACGGCATTGGCCGCCGAGGGCTATCAAGTCAACGGCTTCAGCCGTAGTGCACGAAGCCTCTCCGCTGTCACCTGCGTACACGGTGAGTCTGCGCTTGACGAGATGCTGGCGCACACCGATGTCCTCATCAATATGCTGCCCTTGACGCCTGCAACGCGTAGCTTGCTGGACGGCGCACGCCTGGCGCGACTGCCGGCGGGCGCTGCACTGATTCATGCCGGGCGCGGTGAACAACTGGATGAAAATGCCTTGCTGACGGCTCTTGATAGCGGCGCACTGCGCTTTGCCCTCTTGGATGTATTCAGCCTTGAACCGCTGGCGAAAACCCACCCGCTATGGGTGCACCCGCACGCGCTCATTACGCCGCATAGCGCCGCGCAGACGCTGATCAGCGCAGCCGTGCTGCAGATTTCGGCACGCATCAAGGCGCTGGAATTGGGGCAGTCGATTAGCGGCAAGGTCGAACGGGCCCGTGCCTATTAGACAGGCCGGCATTTACTGCAAAAAACGGGAATGAGGTACGACGCCAGAACGGCAGATACCGATAAAACCTGAAGCGAAGTTCGGGCACGGGGGCAAGAGGCCTGCCCGCGCCCGCAAGTCTTGCTTAGCGGCGGAACGAAGGTGCCGACGACGGGCCGCGTTCTTCCTTGTGACGGAAGCTGATGCGTGCCTTGGTCAGGTCATACGGTGACATTTCAACCGTCACCTTGTCGCCTTCCAGAATACGGATGCGGAATTTGCGCATTTTGCCCGAGGCGTAAGCCAC
>NZ_JBOFOO010000432.1:0-6424 GCF_051659485.1 Craterilacuibacter sp.
GGCTAAATCGCAGCATGTGGTTATTCGGACTTTCCACGACTGCCACCACCTCTGCACAACAGAAAATATGACCGCTCATGGCATGGCCGCCAATATCGTCACCGAAGCGCGCAGCACGCTCGACGTTGACAAAGTCGCCGATAGCCAGTGTGCCAAGATTGGTCAGTCGCAAGGTTTCCTGCATCAGATCGAATGACACCCTGTCGCCCTCTACTGCGGTGACCGTCAGGCAGCAGCCGTTATGTGCGACCGATGCCCCCAGCGTCAGGCCATCCAGCATCGATGCTGGCAGACGCACCACATGGGTACGAAAGCCCGGCTTTTCGATTAGTCCGACAAGCTCGGCCACACCCGCAACTATCCCTGTAAACATCTGCTGCTCCATTATCTTGAATCCAGTGCCGGCATTGTACCTGCAACATGCATAAATGGCTGCTAGGGTCAGCCGCCACGAAAACCGGTACAATGCCGGCTTTACAGCATTCACCAAGCAGCAGACATGTCCGCAGAACTGACACGCATTGCCGCAGAAGTCGCGCGCCGCCGCACTTTTGCCATTATTTCGCACCCCGACGCGGGTAAAACCACGCTGACCGAAAAGCTATTGCTGTTCTCGGGTGCCATTCAGATGGCAGGCACCGTCAAGGGTAAAAAAGGCGGCAAATTCGCCACATCCGACTGGATGGATATCGAAAAGCAGCGCGGCATTTCGGTCGCTTCCAGCGTGATGCAGTTCGAATACCGCGACCACACGGTCAACCTGCTGGACACCCCGGGTCACCAGGACTTTTCAGAAGACACCTACCGGGTACTGACTGCGGTAGACAGTGCGCTGATGGTCATCGATGCGGCCAAGGGCGTGGAAGAGCAGACCATCAAGCTATTGAACGTCTGTCGTTTACGCAGCACGCCAATTGTTACCTTTATGAACAAGTGTGACCGCGAAGTACGCGACTCGCTTGAGCTTCTGGATGAAGTGGAAGATGTACTCAAGATCCGCTGCGCTCCGGTTACCTGGCCTATCGGCATGGGCAAGAGCTTTCGCGGCGTCTACTCCCTGCTGACCGACGAGGTCATCCTGTTTGAAGCGGGTGCCGAAAAGCTGGTGTCGGACATCGAAGTCATCAAGGGCATGGACAACCCGCGCCTGGACCAGCTCTTCCCGATGGAAATGGAACAGCTGCGCATGGAAATCGAGCTGGTCAAGGGCGCGTCCAATGAATGGAATCTGGATGAATTCCTGGCCGGCGAACTGACACCGGTATTCTTCGGCTCGGCCATCAACAACTTCGGTGTGCGCGAGATCCTCGACGCGCTGATCAATTGGGCGCCGGCACCACAAGAACGTGATGCGACCATCCGCAGCGTCGACCCGAGCGAAGGCAAGTTTTCCGGTTTTGTGTTCAAGATTCAGGCCAATATGGACCCCAAGCACCGTGACCGCATCGCCTTTATGCGCGTGTGCTCGGGCCGGTTTGAGCGCGGCATGAAGATGAAACATTTGCGGCTGGGTCGCGACATTGCCGCCTCCAGCGTTGTGACTTTCATGTCGCATGACCGCGAAATCGTGGAAGAAGCGTTCGCCGGCGACATTATCGGCATCCCCAACCACGGCAATATCCAGATTGGCGACTCCTTCAGCGAGGGCGAGGCACTGGCCTTTACCGGTATTCCGTTCTTCGCGCCGGAAATGTTCCGCTCGGTACGCATCCGAAATCCGCTAAAACTCAAGCAGCTGGCCAAGGGTCTGCAGCAACTGGGTGAAGAAGGTGCAGTTCAGGTATTCAAGCCGCACAGTGGCGGCGACCTGATTCTGGGTGCGGTGGGGGTGCTGCAATTCGAGGTGGTGGCCTCGCGTCTGGCTGGCGAGTATGGCGTGGATGCTATTTTCGATTCGGCCAGCATCTGGTCGGCGCGCTGGTTTACCTGTAGCGACCGCAAGAAACTGGATGATTTCATCAATGCCTTGCAAGGCAATATCGCCACCGACGCCGGCAACAATCTGGCTTACCTCGCCCCTAACCGCGTCAATCTGCAGCTAACGCAAGAGCGCTGGCCGGATATCGTGTTCCACGAGACGCGTGAGCACGCGGTCAAGCTGGGTGAGTAAATGATAGGCGAGCTCATCGACTTCTGGAGCCATCTGCGTGCCAGCTACGTGGCCGACATTGTGCGCTCTGGCGTACTGGT
The DNA here is from genome assembly GCF_051659485.1 of Craterilacuibacter sp. Taxonomy (NCBI): domain Bacteria; kingdom Pseudomonadati; phylum Pseudomonadota; class Betaproteobacteria; order Neisseriales; family Neisseriaceae; genus Craterilacuibacter; species Craterilacuibacter sp. Next base: position 2,191 of record NZ_JBOFOO010000432.1, read on the forward strand.
GGCGGTACTGATGGCACTCCGGGTCGCCATCGGGCGTGCCATCGCTGCTAACAGCCACTGGTCGCTGGATGACAGGCGGCGCTGGTCGATCACGATACGCAATGTGCTGTTTGTCTGTGGCGTGGCCGGCATCGTCCTGCTCTGGGCATCGGAACTGCAGACTATTGCGGTATCCATGCTGGCCTTTGCCGCAGCGGTCATTATCGCGACCAAAGAGTTGATTATGTGTCTGACTGGCGGTCTGCTCAGGAGCGCATCCAATAGCTATAGTCTGGGCGATCACATCGAAGTGGGGGCGGTACGCGGGCGAGTGGTGGATATCGGACTATTATCGACCACGGTGATGGAGATAGGCCCGCACCATGATAGCCACCAGATGACAGGTCGGGCACTATCGCTGCCGCACAGCATGCTGCTGGCGCAACCGGTGGTACTGGAGAACTATATGGGCGAATATGTCGTCCATACGGTGGGTTTGCCGGTGCCTTATACGCTGGCACCCGCGATCGGTGAAACCCTGCTATTGAATGCCGCCAACGATGCCTGTGCCCCGCATATCAAGTCGGCCCAGCAACACATGGCACGCATCGAGCAGTTGCACCATCTGGACACCCCGTCGGTAGCGCCTCGTGTCTCCATTCATCCGATAAATGATGTCAGTTACCAATTGACGCTGCGTATTGCCATTCCGGCCAAAGACAGGCAACGGGTCGAACAAAGTATACTCAAACGCTTTATGCATGAGGCTTTTCCTGCCCCTGTTGTCGGCAAACCCGCAACGCCAGCGTAAACTGGCGCCCGAATTCACCCTTTTACTGGCTTGATTCTTCGCATATGAGTAAAACCCGGATCAAAACCTACGACAAGATCGTGATCGAGAGCCTCAAGCTTTTTAACGAGCATGGCGAGCGTGCGATTACCACCAACCATATTTCGGCACACCTGGGTATCAGCCCCGGCAATCTCTATTATCACTTCCGCAACAAGGAAGAAATCGTATTCCAGATTTTCCGCGAATACGATGCCTTTATCCATGCGCAACTGACACCGCCGGTTGGGCGCGCTATTGGTCCGCAAGACTTGTCGGACTATCTGGATTCAATATTCAAGGGCATGTGGAACTACCGCTTCCTGTTTGACGACTTGCCGGGCCTGCTCTCGCGCAACCCGCAGTTGCAGGCCGAATACCATGCATCGATAGGAACCGGTTTGCGTCCGATGATGAGTTCGATGCTCAAGGGTTTTGCCCAGTCAGGCTTGCTCGCTTTTTCTTCGGACGAGGAAATTGACCAGCTAGCAGTCAATATCTGGCTGGTGGTCAAGTTCTGGTACGCGTTCGAGCAGTCCGCCAAGCCCAAGGTCCCGATTTCAGCCGAGACCGGACGCCGCGGCGCGCGTCAGGTACTGGCACTGATGCGCCCGTATGTCACCCCTGACAATAAAACAAGCTTTGCGGCCATAGACGAGAGTTACCGCTGAAAGACTGACGACTAGCCGGCGGATGTGGTCGTCTGCTGCGCCGGGCGATACAGGACAATACGGTTTTTGCCCCCGCGCTTGGCGCGATACATGGCAATATCGGCATCGTGCAGCACCTGTTCGGCATCGGTATACCCCTCATGCCCAAGCAAGACGCCAATACTGGCCGTAACGCGAGCCACGCCCTGAGCCAATTGTACCGGGTGACTCAGTTCGGCCAGTATCCGGCGCGCCAGATGAATAACCGCCAGCGGCTGTGCCGTACCGGTCATCAACAAGGCAAACTCGTCACCCGACAGGCGCGACAGGGTATCGTTGCTACGAACGCAAGCACTCATGCGTAGTGCCAGTGTCTGCAGCAGGGCATCGCCGGCCGCATGCCCCAAGCTATCGTTCACTGCCTTGAATCCATCCAGATCGATAAATAAAACGGCAAAATACAGCCCGTCACGCTGCTGCTGGCGTAGCGTCTGCGCCAACCGGTCGTGAAACAGGTTGCGGTTGACAAGGCCGGTCAAGCTGTCGTGAAAAGCCATGTAGTGCATGCGGTGCAATATGGTCTTGCGCTCGGTAACATCGTCAAGGTGCAGGTGAAGCAGCTTGCTGTCTCCTTGCAAAAGCACCGTTGCGGTGACGTCGCAATCAAACACAGAGCCATCGGCGCGACGCAGGCGGCATTCACAACGCTTGGCATCGCCTGCCTGTGCGCGCTCATCCAGTAGCGCCAGAATCAGGGTGGAACGCGCGTCCTCTATATCCAGCATTTCCAGCAAGGGGCGGTCTAATAGCTGCTGAGGCGTTTTCTCATGAAACATGAGTACGGCGCTGGCATTGATCTCGTTGACCTTGCCCTCGCGCAGCAGCAGCATCCCGGCCATTGAGTTGGCAAACACAAAAGCAAAACGCTGCTCGCTTTCGTCGCGCTCCTGCAGCATGTGGTTTTTATCATCGATCAGCGCATTGATGCCCAGTGCAAGTTCGGCGATCTCATCATCATGGCCATCCGGCCGCAGCCGCTCTACCCGACCTTGGCCGCGGATATGACCAACCACAGACGATAAACGGCGCAAACGCCCAGCCACACGCACTTGCAGCAGATATAAAGCAATCAGCCCGACGACCAAAATACCGGCCACGCCAAGTGCAGCCAGCAGATTGATATTGGAAACTGCCAGTGCCGACACTTCACGCGGGGTTGAGCGGCCCAGAAGCAAGGCGGGCTTATTGTCGAGGTTGCGTACTGCAATCCAGCTGGCGACACGGTGTTCGTTTGGTAATACCAGCACCTCGCCCCCCGGCATGCCTTGCGCCACCCATTGCATGACCGCATCGGGCAGGTGGCGTGATGTAACCGATAGTATTTGCGTGTCGCTGGAAAAAAAAGCCGCTTTACTGCGCAGCAGGATTTTATCGGCACGCACTCCCCAAACCATATAACCGGCTGGCGTGCCCGTGCCGCGGGACGGTCTGACCGGACTCAGGATCATGTAGTTTGCACCAGACGGCAGACGTACGACGCCAGCTTGCGGGCCGGGATTGGTTGTTGCCAGCATTTGGGACAGATGGCGACCGAATTCGCTATCGGGGACCAGACTTTTAGTCAGCGCCGGCGAGTTGTACGCAATACCTTGCGGCGTATTTTCCACCGACAGGCGCATATGGCCATCGATACTAAAAAAAGCCATGAAATCGATGCCGATATCGGTAAAGCGCCTGGGTGTAAACATCTCGTGCAGGGGCGCAAACTGCCCGTTGCGGACAAAATGATAGCTGCCATCCCAGTTGGCCCAGTCGGCGGCAAAGCGGGACAGCCCTTGGGCACTTTCCACAAAGATATCTCGGGTCTGAATAGCGGCATCATGGGCAAGACGGCGCTCGGCAGCTTCGAATGAGGGGATCAGCAAGCCTCGCCCCAAGAGCCAGACCAGCAGTGCAAACAGTAGCGACGAGAATGTTATTATCAGCGCCGTACTACGCGCCAGACGGCCTGGCAGCCATGATTTCAAACCCCGCATGCATCCCGTCCTTCATTTTGCATTGCAGTCCCGATGCCCAGACGCAAAGCTTAAGTGGTGCACAATGTACCCAAAATACAATTTATCGATACCTACCTAATTTGTCTAATCAAAGCGCAAAATAAATGCAATATAAATATTAACATTGTTTGACTTGTCGCTGTTGCACATCACAACACGACCCGCAACGCCAAATTAAAAAATGAATTTACAAGTAATAGCGGCAAAGGCATGTAATAAAGGCTCCCAATCAAGCCGAGCCGTCGCACCGGTATAGCTATCGGTGCCTGTCAAATACCGCCCTACCTTAAGCTGAGACTTCAGATTAAGGTAGGCGCCAGTGCATAGGCACTACGCAAGGCAAAGCTATATACCGATAGCTGCGGATTAGCGCCTATGCTGGTCGGAAATATCGAGCCGTCGATCACGCTCAGGTTTTCCAGTTGCCAGTGCCGGCCCAGATGATTGACCACCCCGCTTTTTTCATCCCGCCCCATCGCCGCCCCCCCCATGACGTGGGCACTGACCACACGCGCGCGCAATATTTCCAGCGGCAGTGCGCCGATTTGTACCTGCGCCTCAGTCCAGTTTTTCACCGGTGCTGCATTTTCGTGCACGGTCAGCACCGATTGCGCCCCGGCGGCAAACTGCAATTCGGCCATGGATAGCCAGGCCTGACGAAAGGCTTGCCACAGAGGATCGGTAATCGGGTAATCCAGCGCCGGGCTACCGTCTTTCTT
>NZ_JBOFOO010000433.1:0-10722 GCF_051659485.1 Craterilacuibacter sp.
GGATTCAGCGCAGCACGATTCTGAGCAGCGTCGCCATAATAATCTGCACGTCTTCCATCAGGCTGTGGGTCTGCGCATAGCGCAGATAAAAATCCAGCTTCTGGGGCAGGATTTCGTCACGGTAAGCCGCCTCGGGGTCAGCGGCGGCACCCAGAATCTCGTTCTCGTCTATCATACGGATCGACGCCCAGTCGGTAATCCCCGGGCGCACCGACAGCACGATATCGCGCACCTCGGCCGGATACAGCGCCACATATTTGGGCACTTCCGGGCGCGGGCCGACCACACTCATATCCCCCAGCAATACATCGATCAGCTGCGGCAATTCGTCCAGTTTGGTTTTGCGTAGCAGGCGCCCGGCGCCGGTCACGCGCGCGTCCTTCCCCACCGTCAGCTGGCCAAGGCCTTCGGCGCCGAGCTGCATGGTGCGAAACTTATGGATGCGGAACAACACCCCGCCGCGCCCGACCCGCAACTGGCGGAAAAACACAGGCCCGGGCGAATCGGCCTTGACCCACAAGGCTACGCCCAGCAGCAAGGGGCCGAGCAAAAGCAAGCCCAGCGCCGACGCCAATACATCAAAGGCTCGCTTGAGCGTGCGCGAACCGTGGCCGCGCGGCGCGCAGCAGGGTGCGGCAGAACGGGAATCCGGCAGACTCATGCGCCCAGCACCTCGCGCACCGCCGCGATCACCCGGCTCTGGTCTTGTGAACTCATGCGCGTATACAGCGGCAAAGTCACTTCGGCTTCAAACGCCGCTTGCGCCGCCGGATAGTCGGTTTGCGTCAATGCATAGCCATCGCGCCACACCGGGTGCAGGTGTAAGGGAATAAAGTGTACCGAGCAGCCGATGCCGCGCTCGGCCATCTGCACGATAAAGTCGTCGCGCTGGATACCGGCCTCGGGCTTGAGGCGCACCGGATACAGATGCCAGGCGTGACTGCTTGCCGCGTCGTCCGGGCGCGCCGGCAGGATCAGCGGCAGATCGGATAGCTCGGCGTCGAAGCGCGTCGCCATCTCCTCACGCTGGGCATGGAAGCGGCCGATTTTTTTGAGCTGGTGGATACCCAGCGCAGCGGCGATATCGGGCATGTTGTACTTGAAGCCGGGCGCGACCACCTCGTAGAACCAGGCCGGCGTCTTCGACTGGTAGCGGTCGAAGGCATCGCGGCTGATGCCGTGCAAACGCATCACCTTGCAGCGCGCGATCAGGTCCTTGTTTTTAGACACCACCATGCCGCCCTCGCCGGTGGTCATGGTCTTGTTGGCGTAAAAGCTGAATACGGTTACATCCGAATCCAGCGCGCCTACGAGCGTGCCCTTATAGCGCGTCGGCAGCGCATGTGCCGCGTCTTCCACCACCTTGATGCCGTGTTCGCGTGCCACGGCAATGATCGCGTCCATATCGCAAGCGAGGCCGGCGAAATGCACCGGCATCACCGCACGGGTCTTGGCCGTGATCGCGGCGCGAAAACCCGCGGCCGTCATGTTCAGCGTCACCGGGTCGACATCGACAAATACCGGATCGGCCCCCAGATAACGCACCACCTCGGCGGTGGCGGTAAAGGTGTAGGTCGGCACGATCACCTCGTCGCCCGGACCGACGCCGATAGACTCCAGCGCCAGATGCAGGCCGGCGGTGGCGGAGTTGACCGCAATCGCCTCGACGCCGTCGCCGATAAATTCGGCAAAATCGGCCTCGAACTGGCGCGTCTTGGGGCCGGTCGTCACCCAGCCGGAACGCAGGGCGTCGACGACTTCGGCAATCTCTTCCTCCCCGATATCGGGTAGGGCAAACGGCAGGAATTTGGCTTCGCTCATCATCATTTCCATCATCAGACTGGCGGGTTACGGCTTGCGGCCTGACCCACAATTATTGTCGTGTAGGGCGGGTTAGCCGCCCTCAAGCGGCGTAACCCGCCATCCAATTCATCATCCACCGGTGGGTTACGCCCCCTGCGGGGCTAACCCACCCGGCAGCAGGCATCTAGAAACCGCCGCGCCAGCACCTTGTAATCGTGATTGGCCAGCACATACTGGCGCCCGGCAGCGCCCATGCGTCCGCGCGCATTCGGCGCCAACGCCATCATCGATCGTACCGCACCGGCAATCGCGTCGGCGTCTTCACTGGCCACGCTGATGCCGCAACCGGCGGCCGCCACAATGTCGTTGCCGGCGTCGACCGAGTGGATCACCGGCTTGCCGGCCATCATGTAGTCGAACAGCTTGTTCGGGTTGATGCCGAAGCGGTAGATCGGCAGTTTGCGCCAGCCGATATAAAGCGCGTCCATCTCGGCGAGAAACGCCGGCACCGCGCGCTTGGCGATAGATGGCAGGAACACGACATTATCCAGCCCCAGCGCTTTGGCCTCGGCCAGCAGCGCCGCCTTGTCCGGGCCGTCGCCGACCAGCACGAAAGTCACCGGTGCGTCATGCAGCCGGCTAGCCGCCTGCAGCAAAAAGTCGAGCGCATTGGCCAGGCCATGGCCGCCGGCGTAGCCGACCAGAAAACGCTTGTCGGCCTTGAGCCTGGCGATGGCCTGTAGGTGCTCTGCCGGCAGCGCAGCACTCGTTCCCTGCCACTCGGCCACATCGACGCCATTGGGCACCACCGCGTACTTGGCCGGATCCATGCCGTGCGCCACCATATAGTCGCGCGCACACGGCAACATCGATATCACGGTATCGGCCTTGCGATAGCCGAAGTCTTCGGCCCATTGCAACAGGCGGATAAACGGGTGTTTGGGACTCATGCCGCCCACTTCCACCGGCGTCAGCGGCCACAAATCATGCACCTCGTACACTAGGCGCGCACCGGTCTTGCCGGCGATAAAGGCGGCGGGAATGGTATCCAGCGGATAGGTACTGGAAGCGATCACCAGATCCGGCTTCCACTCGCGCAGGAAACGCCCGGACAAGCCCATCACGCGGCGCAAAAAGGCGAAGATATTGATCACCCGCCCGGTGCCGTTGCCGTCGTAGGCCGGTGTTTTGCACCAGGTATAGCGGATGCCGTCTATCAGCTCATCGGCGTACTTGCTGCTCAGCTGCGGATTATGCTGGCGCAGATGCGACACATCGGCGGCGACGATGGTGACCTCGTGTCCGGCGCGTACCCATTCGCGCGCCAGATAATAGGGGCGAAACTCCATGCCGTGCTTGGGCGAGCCGGCATAGTGGTTGATATAGAGTATTTTCATTGTTGTTATGTGGGTTTACTGCGGTGATACGGCCGGCTGCAATGTCCGGTACAAGGCGACCAGTTTTTCCCCTTCGGCCGCCCAGCTATATTTGGCCAGCACCGCTTGGCGCCCTGCTTCGCCCATGGCGCGGGCGCGCTCTTCGTCGCCCATCAGCTCGCCTATCGCGGCGGCAATGGCCTGCGGATCTTGCGGGTCGACCAAGAGGCCGCAGCCGGCATCATCCACAATCGCGCGCCATACCGGAAAATCGCTGGCAATCACCGGCATGCCGGCGGCCATGTATTCGAACAGCTTGATCGGCAGCGCGTCGACGTAATTGGGGGTCGGAAACAGCGTCACCAGACCGATCTTGGATTTGGCCAGCACTGCCGCCACGCCTTGGCGGTCGAGCACCCCCAGATCATTGACCCGTGCCCAGCCCGGCTCGCGCTGCATGCTCTGCTGCAGGCCGGCTTCGCTCCACAGCCCGGCCAGATTCAGGCGCACATGGGTGTCGGGCAAGGCGGCGATAATCGGTGCGATGCCGCGTATGCGCGAGATACTGCCCAGATAGCACACCTCGTTGCGTCGCGACTCCCATGCCGTATCACGCACCAGCTCGCTCAGGATAGGGAAGTTGCAGATGGCTACGCTATTGGCGTTGCGTGACAGAAAACGGTCACGGATATGCGGTGTCGATGTGACGATGGCGTCAAAACGGCTGACCGCCCAGTCCTCGATCCGCTCGAAGCCGCCGGCGACCAGCGGGCGCGCCCTATCCGGTATCCAGTGCTTGCCCAGAATCTGGCGCGGCATGTCTTCGTGCACGTCGTAAACCACCTTGATGCCGGCCTGCTTCAGGCGCAGCGCCGCCGGCAACAGCTCGGGGTCGTGAAAATGCACCACATCGGGCTGCAAGGCCAGCGCCGCGACGTAAATCCGTTTGACCGTAGCGGTCATGCGCGCAAGACGCCCGCCCGACTTGGCGCCGACATCATGAATGCGCACCCCGCTTTTTATTTCTTCGCCCAGTCCGTCGGCGACGACCAGGGTGACGTCAAAGCCGGCATCGGCCAGCGTGGCGCATTCCTTTACAAAAATACGGATATCGTGGCGCGGGTGGGCGCTGGTCAGGTGGACAATTTTCATCAGGGTTTCAATGTGTTTTTTTCGGTAGCAGCGTGCGGTACAGGGCGGCAAATTGCGCCATATTGTCGCGGTGCAAGGCTTTTTTGCTGATCAGTTTGCGGTTGAGCACGGCCACTTCATCCAGCGCGGCATCGTCAGCCGCCATCTCCATGGCCTGCATCAAGGCCGCATCCAGATGCCGCAGATCTTCGGCGATCCGGCCATTGAGGCCATCGATCACCCATTCGAGATTGGCCGGCAAATTGGAGAGCAATGGCAAGCAGCCATGGCCCATGGCTTCCAAGAGGCTGATACTGGTTGCATCCGATTCCGGCACGCTGACAAATACGCGGCTGTCGCGGTACAGGGCAGCCAGTTCGGAGGCCGGCACAAAGCCGGTAAAGTCGACCCGTATCAACCCCAGGGAGGTGGCCAATGCCTGCAAAGCCGGGCTTTCGTCGCCGCTGGCTGCCACCGTCAAGCGCCAGTCAGGGTAGCGACCCGAGGCTTCGACCCCGGCCCAGGCTCGCAAAATGGCATCGATGCGGTACAGCTTTTTGTGCAGGCGGCACGACAGCACCCGTTTGGCCTTGGCTACCGAGGCTTGTGCTGCGGGCAGGGCATCCATGCCGTAATTAAGGATGGCGATGCGCTTGCCCCCACCTCCCAGTTCACGGATCTTCGCCGCCATATGCAGCGAGTCCGAGGTAATCAGGTCGGCGGCGGCCAGATTGGATTTCACCATCTGCCCCATCAGCGGGTTTTTCTCCGGCAGCAGCAGCACATCCGAGCCCCAGGTGGTCAGCATCAGCGGGATGCCCAGGCCACGCGCCGCCCGCGTTGCATGCCAGGCCACGCTATTGGCCTGATGGATATGTACCAGATCCGGCTTGATGGACTTCATCCAGCCGCGCATCTTCCCCACCGCCGAAAACGACGAGAAGCGGAAATCGACCCGCAGCACGCCGGCAAGATTAGGCGGGCGGCGACCCTCGGGCACTTCGCCATTTGTTGCCAGCCAGACTTCGCCCACATGCGGGGCGATGCCTTCCAGAAAGCGCCAGGTATGCACCGAGGCCGAACCGACCAGCAGCAAGCGTTCAACTTTCATGGGCCCATGCCTCGTACAGGGGTTTCAGTTCCGGATGCGCCGCCAGAAACGGGGCATCGCGCTCGCGGGTGTCGCCCACGATACGGGCCGGATTGCCGGCCAGTATCGCAAAATCGGGGTAGTCGCCGCTGGCGACCTGCGCATAGGCCGACACCAGCGTGCCCTTGCCCAGACGCACGCCCGGCATCAGCACCGAATGCGGGCCGATAAAACTGTAAGCGCCGATCAGCGACGGCTTTTTCAGATAGCCGACATGGTTGTGGTGATCGAGATAGCCGGCGCCATACAGGCGCAGCGTATCGTGGCTGGAATGGGTCAGCAGCGACACATGGTTGGTGATCTGGCAGCCTTCACTGATATACAGGCCACCGGAGGCGTCCACCATATTGAAGTGGCCGATAAAGATATTGTCTTCGAGCTGCAGCTTGTGCGGGTGCTCGATGCGCGTCATGTTGGAAATGCGCACGCGGCGCAGAAATACACCGTCAGCCCGGGTGAAACCGGCCAGCATGCGCGGGCCGATCAGGCCGGACAGGCGAAAACGGAGGCGATCCCATAGTTTCATGGCCGCACCGCCCGCCATAACCAGACGAAGTAACAGGAGAAATAGAGTGTCATGACTACCGAGACTAACGCAAAAGCGGCACTCACGTCCTGCCACAGGCTAAATCCGCCCCATAGTGCCCCCAGAAACAAGGCACTGCCGGCAATGGTGAATGCAAAAGCCGTGCGCTGACGGTTGATCACCAGCGGCACCATCCCCAAGGGCGAGGCGACAAAATGAAACAGGATATAGGGCGACAAGGCACGCGCATAATTGCCGGCAGCACGCCAGTCCTCTCCGAATACCCAGGCAAACAGGCTGTCGCCCCACAGCATGATGACGATAAAGGGCGGCAAGGCCAGCACCGACAAGATAGCCAGTGTCTTGTTCAGATAAGGCAATAGCGACTCGCCGCGATTCTTCGCCGCCGCCATATCGCGATAGGCGACCTGCGCCACCGCTTGCCCCACCAGCGCCGCCGGCAGTTTCAGTACCCGCATCATCAGCCCATACAGCCCCACCGTTACCGAACCGGACAATAGCGTCAGCGCAGTGACGGCCAGCGTGTCCTGCAAGGCCCCGACAAAGGCATGCGGCGCATTGATGCGCGGAAACTCGCTGTACTCGCGTGCCACCGCGCGCATTGTTTCACCGCTAACATCCCGCCGCCAGCCAAAACGGCGGCGGATATCGTGCCATGCCTGCACCATAAGCGACGCGCTCTGGCCGACCAATTGCCCCAGCACCAGACCGACCGCGCCCAGGCCGGCAAAACCGGCGCCCAGCTGGGTCGCCGTCATCCCCACCGCCAAGGCCATGCGTCCGCCGGCATTGGCGCGGTAATGCTGGTGACGGTTGTTCCAGCTATTCCATGCCTGCATGGCACCGGCCAGCAGCAAAGATAGCGGCAGCCACAACAGCAGATTGGCTAAAGCCGGCTCCTGTGCCAGCTGCGCCAGTTCGCGATGCCCGAACAACACCGCCAGCAATACCAGGCACGACAAGCCTAGCGACAGCCACAGCGACAAGCCCATCAAATTGGCGGCACGACGTTCGTCGTCCGGCAGCACGATCGCCATATCGTAGCGCCCGGTCATCAGCACGGCCAGATTGGAAAGCCAGGCCACATAAATGGCCAGCACACCAAATTCAGCCGGCGTATACAGACGTGTCAATAGCGGTGAAGCCGCCAGCGGCAGAAACTGCGCAATGGCAGCCCCGCCGGCCAGTGTCGCCACATTACGGGCAAAGCTGCCGGCTGCCAGTGCCTTCAGGCGCAATATCAAGGCCACTTATCGCAGCGCCTGCCTGACCGCAGCCACCACCGCATCCTGAGTCGCCTCGTCCATAAACGGATGCATGGGTAGGCTCATCACGCGCTGGCCAGCGGCTTCCGCCAGCGGGAAGCTGCCCGCCCCCTGCCCCAGATAGGCAAACGCCGGCTGCAGATGCAATGGAATCGGATAGTGTACGGCGGTGGGCACGCCGGCTTCTTTCAAGGCCGCCTGCACCGCTTCGCGCTGGTCGATTTCAATGGTGTACTGCGCATAAACATGGCTATTGCCTGCGCCTATCACCGGCACGCGCGCGACATCCTGCAGCAGTTCGCTGTAGCGGGCGCCGATGCGGGCACGCGCCTCGACTTCATGCTGGAAGCTGGGCAGTTTGGCCAGCAGTACCGCCGCCTGAATGGTGTCGAGGCGGCCATTGAGGCCAATCACCGGATGGTGGTAGCGCCGGTCCTGACCATGGATACGGATTTCGCGCATTTTCTTGGCAAGCAGTTCGTCATTGGTAAAGCAGGCACCGCCGTCGCCATAGCAGCCCAAAGGCTTGGACGGGAAGAAGCTGGTGCAGCCTATGGTACTGAGGTTGCCCGAACGCTTGCCGTGCTGGCTGGCGCCGAAGCTCTGCGCTCCGTCCTCGATCACCGCGATGCCGTGCTTTTCGGCGATGGCATTGATGGCGTCAAAGTCGGCACACTGGCCATACAGGCTGACCGGCATGATGGCGCGGGTACGCGGCGTGATCGCCGCCTCGATCAAGGCCGGATCGAGGTTGTAGCTGACGGGGTCGATATCGACAAATACCGGCTTGGCGCCCATCAGTGCGATCATTTCGCCGGTGGCGATAAAGGTAAACGGGGTGGTGATCACCTCGTCACCCGGCTGGATGCCCAGTGCCATCAGCGCAATCTGCAAGGCGGCGGTGCCGTCACACACACCGATGGCATGCTTGGCGCCAACGTAGCTGGCAAGCTCGCGCTCAAGCTCGGCCACTTCCGGCCCCATGATGTACTGGCCATGATCGAGCACGGCATGGATGCGTGCGTCGATATCGGTTTTAAGATGCTGGTACTGCGCTTTCAGGTCGATAAACTGGATGGACATGCTGGAACCTTGTTGCCGCTTGGGCAAAAACCAAAAATAGGTGATGGATCGCCTCGTGACGATGGGTGACGGCCTATGGCCTGACCCACCCGACGACAAGGCTCAGACGGGCGTGCAGCTATTGCCGCTGATCTGGTAGCGCGAGCCGCAGGCCGCACACTGCTGCTCGCCCAGCGAGCTGCTGATACGCTCGCCACACTGGCAGACCCAGCCCAGGCGGTGTGCCGGCGTGCCGACCATCAAGGCATAGGGCGGCACATCTTTAGTCACCACTGCACCGGCACCGATAAAGGCATACTCGCCTATGGTATGGCCGCAGACCACGGTGGCATTGGCGCCTATGGTCGCGCCTTTTTTCACCACCGTGCGGCGGTAGTCATGCTTGCGGCTGACATGGCTGCGCGGATTGTTGACATTGGTAAACACCATGGACGGGCCGCAGAACACATCGTCTTCCAGTGTGACCGCGTCGTAGATGGACACATTGTTCTGCACCTTGACGTTGTCGCCGATCAGCACATCGCCCGCAACAAACACATTCTGCCCGAACGAACAGCGCGCACCGATGCGTGCACCGGAAGAGATATGCACCCAGTGCCAGACGCGGGTGTCGTCACCGATTTGTGCACCGTCGTCGACGATGGCGGTGGAGTGGATAGTGGCAGTCATCACAACCTTATTCATGAATGGCCGGCGCAAAAAGCAGGCCGCAAGCAGCAGCGCCTGCATCGCACCGGCAATGGCGGGCTCAGTAATCCAGCGGCAGGCTGACGCGGCGGCCGTCGCGCGCCGACAAATACATGGCGATCAGCAGTTCCAGCGACTTCAGGCCCTCGCGGCCGTCGGTTTCCGGCTCGGCTTCGCCGCGCATGGTCTTGATCACATTGTCGAAGTACAGCGGATGGCCGAAACCGTAGACGCTGGTGGTGGCATAGCTGACATCGCCGATCTCTTCATCCATCGCATGCGGGGCATCGAATTCCCAGTGCTGGATTTCGTTGACCGCCAGACCGCCGACGCGGACCGAGCCCTTCTCGCCCAGAATGGTGATCGAGCCTTCCAGATTCTTGGGGTAGGTGAGCATGGTGACGTTCATGCTGCCCAGCGCGCCCGAGCGCCATTTGACGCTGACGGTGCCGGTGTCTTCCACCTCGATATTGCGCGCCAGCGTAGCGGTATACGCCTGTACGCTTTCGACCGGGCCGATCAGCCAGTCCAGCAGATCGACATAGTGGCTGGCCTGGTTCATGAAAGCACCGCCGTCGAACTCCCAGGTGCCGCGCCAGGCAGCGGAATCATAATATTCCTGCGGACGGGTCCAGAACACATTGACGTTGACCATATAGATACGGCCGAAACGCTGCTCCTGCATCGCGCGCTTGAGTAATTGCAAGGTGGCGTTGCGGCGGTTCTGTTTGACCACGAACATGCGTTTGCCAGCCTTGTCGGCGGCTTTCACCATCTCGAGGCCGTCTTCCCAGCGCGTGGCCATCGGTTTTTCGGTCATCACGTGAAAGCCGGCTTCCGAGCAGGCGATGCTCTGCGCCGGATGCAGGCCGGACGGCGTAGTCAGGATCACGATGTCGGCATTGCTGCTGGCCAGCAAGCTCTTCAGGTCGGCGTGACCACGCGCACCGGTACGCGCCACCGCAGCCTGCAGTGCCTCGGGGCGAACGTCGCAGACATCGACGATTTCGGCGCGCTCGGCGTGTGTTTCCAGCGAGGCAAAATGGTTTTGCGCGATGCGGCCGCAGCCCACCAGCGCAAAGCGGATCTTGCGATCGGTAATGGTTTCGTATGCGTGCATGATCAGGCCTTCACGATATGGTCGGCGGGGTCGAGGAATTTGCCACGGCTGTCGACGATCAGCTTGGCATGTTTCTCAAGCATGGCGTAGTCGAAACGGTCGTGATCGGTGGCCAGCAGCACACAGTCGTAGCCGGCCACAACTTCAGCCGTCAGCACCACGCTGGCGAGCTCGAAGTGGTGTTCGCGCATTTTGGGGAACACCGGCACATGCGGGTCGCTATAGGACACTTCGGCGCCCAGATCACGCAGTTTTTCCATCAGGAAGACCGACGGACTTTCGCGCATATCATCGACGTTCTTCTTGTAGGCAATGCCCAGCACCAGTACGCGGCTGCCGTTGATCGCCTTCTTGCGGGTATTGAGTGCGGAGGCCACCTTGGCCACCACCCAGTCCGGCATGCCGGAGTTCACTTCGCCGGCCAGCTCGATGAAACGGGTATTGACGCCGTATTCGCGTGCTTTCCAGGTCAGGTAGAACGGGTCGATAGGAATGCAGTGCCCGCCCAAACCCGGGCCCGGATAGTAGGGCACGAAGCCGAACGGCTTGGTCGCGGCGGC
>NZ_JBOFOO010000434.1:0-1452 GCF_051659485.1 Craterilacuibacter sp.
CCTGCGGTCAACGCTGCCAGTACCGCCTTGGCTTCGGGGTAGGGGGCGAGGGTAATGCCATCGGTGGCCAGTCGCGTAGCCAGTGCCGCATCTATCTTGCCGGCGCCGACAAACAGGGTGGCGTGCTCTTTATCCAGCAGTAGATGGGCAAGGAAGACCGGGTTGTAGCTGACATCGCTACCCCTGAGGTTCAGCAGCCAGGCGATATCGTCCAGCGTTGACAGCCAGTGGTGGCTGCAGCCATGGCGATGCATTGCGGCACGCACGCGGGCCAGTTTGTCCGCGCGCGTTTCGCTGGCTTGCGGCGCGAGGTGTTCGTAGACGGGGGCACCAGGCAGGGCTGGCCGCTCGGCCCAGATGGCGGCAACCGGATCAAGATCGGTCTTGAGCGTGATGCCGCGAGCGGCAAGTGCCTGCTGCAAGGCGCGCGCAGCGCCCTGGCCCAGTACGTCGCCATCTACCGCCAGTGTCTGGCCGGCTGTGAGTGTGGCCGCCAGCCAGTCCAGATGCTGGACGCTGGCGGCAGTCTCGACCTTGACCAGCGTGATGCCGCTGCCAGCGAGCTCTTTCTCTGCCTGCTCCCAGTAGCGGCTGTCGGCCCAGACGCCGGCAAAATCCTGAGTGACGATCAGCGTGCCCATCGAACCGGTAAACCCCGACAACCATTGGCGTGCCTGCCAGTGGCCGGGCAGGTATTCGGACAAATGCGGGTCGGACGAGGGGATCAGGCAGGCGCTGAGTCCATGCTGTTGCATGAACTGGCGTAGCGCGGTGATGGCGTTTTTCATGGACGTATCCTGTGTATCGGTCTGGCCGTATTGTGGGCTGCGCCGGTGCGCGGGGCAAGCCATGTCATGAAGTGGCCGGAACTGCCATGCAGCGCGCGTGTCTGTCGAGTAGCGGGACTGTCCCGTATCTAAAACAGCTTGTTAAAAAAGGTGTGATATGTTCAAGAAATTGCTCGCTGCCGTGGGTGTTGGTGGCGCCAAGGTGGATACCCAGCTTGATAACCCGCGGCTGATGCCGGGCGAGACGCTGACCGGTCGCGTCGTGGTCAGCGGAGGCCAGGCAAGTCAGGATATCGAAAAGATAGAGCTGGTGCTGATGGCCGAAGTCGAGGTCGAGTCTGGCGATAGCGAGCACCGGGAAGCGCGGGCGCTGGGTGTGCTGCGGGTGGCCGAACGCCTGACCATAGCGGCCGGGGAGCAGAAGGTGCTGCCGTTTAGCTTGCAATTGCCGCGCGAGACGCCGGTCAATCTGCTCGCTCATCACGGCCGGCCGGTGGCGGTGTGGATGCACACCGATCTGGCGATCGCGCAGGCGCTGGATAGTGATGACCGCGACTGGCTGGAAGTGGCGCCACCGGCGCAGATGCAGGCGCTGCTGTCGGCATTCGAGGTGCTGGGCTGGGGCCTGTACCACACCGATGTCGAGGCAGGCACCGCCCGTGCC
>NZ_JBOFOO010000435.1:0-3921 GCF_051659485.1 Craterilacuibacter sp.
GGCAAAAACGGGCTGGGGTTGTGCTGGCCAAGCAAAAAATTAAGGCAAGGTTTTTCTGCCTGTGGATGTTCGCCATCCGGCGAGCCGTCTCTTCGTGCTAATGGTGTGAATCCGAGCTGAGGTGGTAGTGATCCAGAGCCTGCCTCGGGTTTCTGAATAATGCATTATTTGACATAATGTACATTATGCGAAGTTAAGATGGTGGTTAGAACTCGGCGATACCGAGTTCTATTCTTGCTGTTTCAATCGCGAAATTCAGCCTGCTGCTTGAGCATACCGGCCATCACGGCCTTCTGGATATCTTCAGACATCAGCATGCCCGCATTCCAGGTGGCTACATATTGCAACCCATCTGCAACACTATGATCACGGCTGTAGTTAATCACATGCTTACTGCCTCGTACTGCAATTGGGCTTTTGGCGGCAATGGCGCGCGCCACATTCAAAGCACCATCAACGGTACTGGCGGCATCCGTGAATACCCGGTTGACCAATTGCCATGCATACGCTTGTTCCGCATTCACGTCGCACCCGGTTAGCGCCATTTCACGGGTGATGCCTTGGCCGACAACATGATGCAGACGCTGCAAGGTGCCAACATCAGCCACCATGCCCATATCCACTTCACGTACGCTGAAAATTGCATCTTGGCTGGCGTAGCGGAAATCAGCTGCCAGTGCGATATCCAGTCCGCCGCCTACACAGGCACCATGTACTGCAGCGATTACAGGTTTACTGCAATTTTCCAGGCTGGAAACACAATCCTGCAGGTCAATAATCATCTTGCGCAGCTTTTCACGCTTCCGGGCCTCGCATTTGTCTGCTACTGCCGCCTGTACCCCCATCAGCATCGTCAGATCGATGCCTGAGCAAAAATGGCGCCCTTCTCCCGACAATACGGCAACACGGACATCCGGAGTTTCGTCACACCACTCCAACGCTGCTTTCAACTCTTGCCACATGACTTCGTTTAAAGCGTTAGCCTTATCGGCCCGATTAAAACGGATATGGGCAACATTTTCACTAACTTCGAGTGCAATAGTGGTGAGATTCATTCCGATTTTCCCCTTGTATATTACGTCCATATTCAATCGGTTTAATTAGTGCTTTTTTGGCAGCCATGCCCACACCATTTCGCAGCGAATAGGTTCTTCGCCTGACTCGTCACTCACCCTGACAGTAACCGTGATATCCCCTTTGTCTTCAGTATGAAACCGTTCGATTTGTGCGGCACTGAGGACGGCTTCCGCGCGCATGTCACCTTGCGAGCGCTTCAGGTAGTGAATGTTCATCGACTTGAGCAGCATCAGTTTGTCGTCAGGCATATTCATGCCTACCACGAAACCGGTTGAGGTCTCAGCCAAAAGAGCCATTGCTGCGGCATGCACACCCTTGATGTGATTCTGTACCATGCGGTGGTTTGTCAGGGATACCACCATTTTTTGCGCGCCTACTTCATCAAAGTGGAGCCCTGACGTGGCCAGAAACGGCACAACCCGGCCGAAAATACGACTCAAGACAAAAGTGCGTATCGTCTTGGGAAGGCATTGTGTCTTCTCCGCAATGCGGCTCATTCTGTTTTTCTTAAGTGACATCTGGTATTTCTCTTAGTGGCTCGGGAGAGGGCAAGCCCAGCATCGCCCTGATCTGGATTTTGACCGTGTCCAGGATTTTTCCATCTACCCGTGCAAGCTGCAGCGCGCCTTGCAAAGCAGAAAAAAATACGGCGCCGATGGCTTCTGGCTCCCCCTGGTAATGCATGCACCCTTCCGCCCTGCCCCTTGCTGCAATGCTGACAGCCCATGTCCGCATATCGGCAATGAAAGCTTCGGCTTCAAACTGCATGGCTTGGGGTAATCGCGGGAACTCGGTTGACAGCACGCCGCTCGGGCATATTTGTCTATTCCTGAGAAAATAGACATCACTGAGCTCAAAGTAGCGCTCAAGTTGCTCATCGGCGGCAAGCATCTGCTGTGCTTCGATAAAACGGGTAAAGCGGCGTCGATAGCGCTGAATCAAGGCGACGCCTAGGTCGGTTTTGTGCGGGAAATGATAGTGGATCGCCGCGTTGCGCACGCCCAGAGCCTGGCTGACTTGCTGATAACTGAATGCATGGTAGCCATGGGTCAGCAACAGGGTCTCGGCCAGATCAAGAATCTTCTTGTGGGTTTCGCCTTTAGTGCCGGATAGCTTGTTCATAAGCAAGACTTTACTTACCGGTTAGTAAGCTGTCAATGCTCATGTCTTAATCGGTGTATTGGGGAGGTATATCGATTATGATGTGCAATCTTCCCGTTCAAATTTTTTACGTATGAAACTCAAATTCAGCAAAATGCATGGCCTCGGCAATGACTTTATTGTGATTGATGGCGTGCGCCAGGATATCAATCTGAGCGCTGCGCGCATACGTGAGTTGGGTGATCGCCACTTTGGCATCGGTTTTGACCAGCTCTTATTGGTTGAACCGCCCCACTCGGCTGAAAACGATTTCCGCTACCGCATTTACAACAGTGATGGCTCCGAAGTTGGCCAATGCGGCAATGGTGCGCGTTGCTTTGTGAAGTTTGTATGCGAGCAACAACTGACCAGCAAACGCAGGATAAGGGTTGAAACCGCATGTGGCGTGATCGTGCCTGAAATCGATGATGCGGGGCAGATCACCGTCGATATGGGGCATCCGCGGTTTTTGCCGGTCGGGATTCCATTCATTGCCGAAGCGGAGGCGCTCGCTTATCAACTGGATGTTGCAGGCACCCAATACAGTGTGGCAACAGTCTCCATGGGCAACCCGCATGCGGTGCTGCGCGTTGAGGATGCGGCGACCGCAGCCGTTGCGACACTCGGTCCCTTGATCGAGTCGCACCCCCGCTTTCCCGAGCGGGTTAATGCGGGATTTATGCAAGTGCTCTCGCGTGATGAAATCCGCTTGAGAGTCTACGAGCGCGGGGCGGGCGAAACGCTGGCATGTGGCACCGGAGCATGTGCCGCTGTTGTCGCCGGAATACGCCAAGGCTGGCTGGGCGAAAATGTGCTGGTTCATACCCGTGGCGGAGACCTGAGCATCCGCTGGCAAGGTGACGGACATGCTGTGCATATGCGCGGCCCGGCGGTCACCGTATTTACTGGCGAAATTGATATATAAGGAATGCGGAGATGCAGGCTGAAGATGTACTGGATTTTTTGCGTTCCAACCCGGACTTTGCACTGCAAAATGCAGCGATTTTGAACTGGGCCCACCCCAAGAATCAAGTCATTATTCCTTTTGCCGAAAGGCAGATCCAGCAATTGCGCGACCAGCGTGCGGCGCTACAAAGCCAGCTGACTCAGTTGCAACAGCAAGCACGTGAAAATAGCGTTTTGCTCGGAAATATCCACCAGCTGACGCTGAGCCTGCTTGCCGAAGACTCGACAGAAGCGCTCGTAGACACTGCATTGAGCTGCTTCTCCCGGTATTTTTCGCTGGACCGGGTATTGATACGCCTCTGGGGCGAAGCTGGCGAGATACCTGCATCGTTGCAAGGTCACGCAGGCTTTAAAAAAGTGGCTGCCAAGTTGCGCCCCCCCTGCTGCGGCCCTTATGCAGCTAGCTGCATTCTGGAATCCCTGCCCGCACAACCCGTTCTGCAATCATTCGCCCAGTTGGCGCTACATCATCCTGATGGTGATGTTTTCGGGATTCTCGTCATAGCTAGTGATGACGCCTACCGCTTTACCCCCGAGCTTGAGACGGATTACCTGCAGCATATCGGTGAAATACTGTCGCAGGCTTTGTGGCGAAGCCTAAGTAAGTAATTGAATTTACGCTTGTTTAGCCGGTATTGTCTATCTGTACGCTGCACGGCCTGTTCGTTCAGGCCGCCGTAGTAATTTGCTTACACATCCCGTCAGGCGTATGAAAGTGGGCGATACCTACAAATGGCA
>NZ_JBOFOO010000436.1:0-3565 GCF_051659485.1 Craterilacuibacter sp.
AAATCGGTGGTGGTTTGCTATTGCTTGTCGGCATAGAGGCGCCGGATACGGCGGATGATATCGACTGGCTGGTGCGCAAGATCAGCCAGTTGCGGATTTTCAATGATGAAGCCGGCGTGATGAACCGTTCAGTGCTGGATTGCAAAGGAGAGGTGCTGGCGGTTAGCCAGTTCACCCTGTTCGCCGGTATGAAAAAAGGCAACCGCCCAAGCTATAGCCGTGCGGCCCGGCCTGAATTGTCCCGACCACTATTCGAGGAATTTGTCCGTCGTTTGGCTGGGGTGCTGGGTAAGCCGGTTGCCACCGGTGTCTTTGGCGCAGACATGAAAGTCAGTCTGGTCAATGACGGCCCGGTGACGCTGTGGCTGGATAGCCGCCAGCCAGAATAGTAGTTACAAGCCCTGAATGAGCAGTCGCTGGCCGGGCTGCAGACGAGCCTGTTGCTCGATATCGTTCCAGCGCTGGATGTCGGTATAGCTTAAGCCAAATTTGCGGGCAATACCGTAAACCGTGTCGCCATTTTGAACCACATACTCGCTGCTGACTTTCCTGAAATTACCAGTATTGGCCAATTGCGCCAGTTGCTGGAGCGCTTTGGTGCGGGCGGAGACCGGTGTCGCCAGAATGGGGCTGCCGCTGATTTTGAGGCTTTGTCCCAGGCGCAGCGCGGTGCCATCTATTCCGTTCAGGGCCTGCAGTTCGTCCACCCGCATTTGGTAACGGCGGGAAATGTTGTAGAGCGTATCGCCACTGCTGACGATGTGCTGCCCGCTTTGCGCCGCCGGCATTGTGGCTTGCTGTGCGGCGGCTAATGCCTGCACTGCTGGGGCGCGTTGTGGTGCCGGTTTGGTGCTGATTTCAGCAGGGGCTGCCGGCGCTACATTCAGGGCTGATGCAAGTAGGGCCGGTGTACTTGTGGTCATGGCGACCGTTGACGGTGCGCTGACAGCTGGGGTGCTCACTGTAGCTAAGGCCGGTATAGCTGCCACCATGGGGGCGGGCGTCACTGCGGTATTGGCCACGACGCGCGTTGGCATGGTGTTGCTGGCGACAACCATTGCCGGTGCCGCTACGCTAGTTTCAAACTGAAGGCTGGGCTGGTTGGCCGCTAGGCGGCTTTGCCTGCCCGCCGCGATAGCCGGTGTTTCACCACGGCCTATGGTGGCTACCATCGGTGTTTCCAGAGAAGAGGCACGCCCTTCGTTTGCTACCTGTAGCGTGAGCGGCGTGCTATTGCTGTTTTTTGCCGCTACCAGCACCGGTTGGCCCGCTGCAAAGCGGCTGCCGCGCTGATTATTGGCCTCAAGCAGCTCGCTTACATTCATATCGAATTGCTGGGCAATACTTTGGGCATCGGTCGTGCTCTCCGGCATATAGACATCCCAGTTAAACAGCGGCTTGTCCCAGTTGGCCAGATTGCGCTCGAAGCGATGCAGTTTGTTGGCGGGCAGCAGCATTTGGCGTCCGCTTTTGTGCGCGTACACCGGCAGATTGAATGCAGGGTTCAATTCGCGGAATTCCGCGACCGAGACTTCTGCCAGTTTTGCAGCCACATCGATGTCCATATGGCGTCCAGTCGATACGGCCACGAAATAGGGCTTGTTGGGGAAGGTGTTGAGGCTGAGACCGTATTTTTCCGGCTCGGCAATCAGGTTGCGTACCGCCAGCAATTTGGGGACGTAGTTGCGGGTTTCGTTGGGCAGACGCAGGTTTTCATAAGTCTCGACCTGACCCTGTGCCCTGACCCGGGTAATGGCGCGCGAGACATTGCCTTCGCCCCAGTTGTAGGCGGCCAGTGCAAAGCCCCAGTCGCCAAACCTGCCGTGCAGATACTGCAAATAATCAAGAGCGGCATGGGTGGCATCGACGACGTCGCGGCGGCCATCGTACCACCAGGTCTGTTCCAGTCCGTATTGGCGGCCGGTGGCCGGCATGAATTGCCATAAGCCGGCGGCACCGACATGGGACTGGGCGGTGGGCAGAAAGGCGCTTTCCACCACCGGCAATAGGGCCAGTTCGGTGGGCATGCCGCGCTTTTCGATCTCGTTCATGATGAAGAACAAGTATTTCTGGCTGCGTGCCATACTGCGCTGCAACCCTTTCGGGTTAGCCGCATATTGACGCTCTATCTTGCGGATCAGCTCCGGGTTGACTTCACTCATCTGGAAGCCTTCACGCACGCGCAGCAGCAAGTTGTCGCCATTTCTCAGCAAGCTGGTGTTGAGCAGCATCATATCCAGACCTGCTGCCATGGCTTCATCCACCGATGGGCTGGCGGATTTGCCAAATAGAACCCCTGCCTGAGCCGGTGCCTTGATTGCGGAAAAGGCGAGGGCCAGGGAGAGTGCAAGCGTGATTTTTTTCATTTCGTGAAGTGCCCGGTATTCTGATGTTTCATTCCGTGCCGATGCTACCACGCAAGCGGGGGCTGTCAACGCAATAAAGCAATTGAAATCAACAATGTTGCACGAAATGCGTACCGTATGGTTGCTTATCTATTTGATATTAATTGAGCATGATTTCTATCTAATGAAATCATTTTTCCACTGGCGCAAAATGGTAAATGTGGCGATGCCGGCTTCGGTGGCTTGTCCGGTATGGCGTGATGCGCTCGTGGCAAGTGCCGCCAGGGAAGACCTAAGAAAAGGGTTGCTTGCTTTTTCGGTAGACAACAGGGATGGCACCGTGGGCATGCCGGTGCTGACACATTGCTGTTCTCTTGCCAGCCTTGCAGTAATAGCCGGATTGTCCGGTTCGCATGCGCAGGCAAAGTAGAGGTTGGCCACGGTGTATTCATGTGCCGGATAGATGCGCGTATTGTCGGGGAGGGCCGCAAGGCGCAAGAGCGACCGGTACATCATTTCGGGTGTGCCCTCAAACAGGCGTCCGCAGCCGGCGGCAAACAGGGTATCTCCGGTGAAGGCAAAGTCTTCGCCCAGATAGGCCAGATGATCCAGGGTATGGCCGGGGGTTGCGATCACATCCAGCTTTAGTGTGCCAAACGTGATGGCATCGCCTTCGCCGACTATATGGGTGACTCCGTCTATGGCCGGCGGTCCGTAGATGGCCAAATCGGGGTAGTGCTGCCGCAGGCGGGGCAGGCCACCAGTGTGATCGGCATGGTGGTGGGTAATCAGTACGGCAGACAGTGGCTGCTTGTTCTTGTTTAGCCAGTCAAACAAGGGGCTAGCATCACCCGGGTCTACGGCACAGATGCCGGTGGGGGTTGCAAACACCCAGATATAGTTGTCGCTAAATGCTTTGATCGCGTGAATATCAATCATATTGTTTTCTCCAGGGCAGGTGTATGTCGGGCCGACGACAGTTCCAGTTTATTGCTGGGCAGGATGCGCATGCCGCGCTCGCGCATTTCGTCCATAAACTGCCGTGTATGGACTTCAAAGCCGGAAACCGGGCTGCTACAGTCGCTGAGCAGCAGCATCTTGTCGATATTGGGTTCGCCCAACTGGATGGCCAGATCCCGCACGGTATTGGCAACGCAGTGCGATAGGGCTTGCCCGGCGATGACGAGGGTGTCTGCTGTGGCAAGTTGCTTGATCCAGTC
>NZ_JBOFOO010000437.1:0-20110 GCF_051659485.1 Craterilacuibacter sp.
CAGGCCCAAGCTGACAGCCAGTACCAGCTTGGCGGTGGCGCGAGCAGTTGCGAGCTCGAGGCCCTTGTGCACATCAAGAAACAGAAAACGGATACCGGCGCAGAAGTGGTGCAGGTAAGCCCACAAAAAGCCGATCAGCACCAGTTTCATCAGGGGGTAGGCGATGATGGAGCGGAAAGTATCAAAGTCTTGCGCCGAGCTCAGCGTACCGCCGAACAGGTACATCAAAAGAGGCAGTGAGAAAAAGAGCGCCACACCGCTGACCCGATGCAGGATCGAGACAAAACCCGGCACGGGCAATCTGATCACGCCAAGGTCTAGGTGTTTTGGTCGTTGCTTCTGCATATGGCTTCCTAAGTATGTTTTTTGACCAAACGGTTGAAACCGGACTTCACCGGGGAAGCCCACCAAGTCACCGCTTCATTGAGAAAAATTGGAAGCGGTACCTGCTAATACCCTACTTGACACAGTGCACCAGCTAAAAAATGGCGTTGCCATTCTATCAAATTGGTACGACGTTATCATCGTCCTTGGTCATTATTTTGTGCAATGCGATACATCTAAGGCATGGCAACGTAAGCCAAAGCATCCGTCAGGCAGTAACGCTGCCGCCACAACAAGGCCCCGCCAGAGCGCACCCCTGATATGGTCAGTACCGATAAAGCTGCCCGCCCCGGTTCAACATCCAGCAGCGCAGCCTCCTCGCGCGCCAGCAACTGCACCCGGAACTGCTCGGCCTGCACATGCAGATGCACCCCGTAACGCTGCAACAGCAACTCATTCAGACTGGCCGAACGCGAACGCAAAGCGCGCGCATCCAGATCATCAAAACGCTCCGCGCTTAGCAGTATTTCGTCAGTGGCCACCGCCACGGCCTGATGCCGCCATAACAGCCTGATCTTAAAAAGCGGCGCGCCGCGCCTGAGCGACAGTGCTTCGGCCACCTCATGGCTGGCACTGGTACGCGACACGCCCAAGAACTCGCGCATCAAGGCACTGCCCGCCGCTGAAAATGCAGCGGGTGCCGCCATGATTCCGCTCCCCCAGTCACCCGGCAGTGGCGCAATGAAAGTTCCCTTGCCCTGCTGACGCAACAACACGCCATCGGCCACCAATTCAGCCAGCGCCTTGCGTGCCGTCCCCTGGCTCACGCCAAGCTCGGCAGCCAAATCCCACTCACTGGGCAATAAATCGCTCGCCCCCCATTCGCCGGCACAAACCCGCTGTAGCAAACGGGCTTTGGCCTGACGATACAAAGGCTCCTTGCTGATAGCATTCATATCCATGTGCATGCTTTTTATCACCAAATTCCAGCGGCGTAAATACAAGTCTTATATAAGACACATAAGTTAAAGCATGGGCCTTAACAAAGAGTGTCACAATCGCCACACAAAGCAGAACAAATCAATAAAATGTCGTGGTAAACTCACTCGCGGCTATATTGCAAAGCACAATTTCAAGCAGTCAATATCAAAGGAGAATGCGCAAAATGAAAGCCCCCGTACGTGTTGCCGTAACCGGCGCTGCCGGCCAGATTGCCTACAGCCTGCTATTCCGCATCGCCAGTGGCGAAATGCTGGGTAAAGACCAGCCGGTCATCCTGCAACTGCTGGAAGTTCCATTCGAAAAGCCGCAACAAGCGCTCAAGGGCGTGATGATGGAGTTGCAGGACTGCGCGTTCCCGCTATTGCTTGATATGGTCGGTACCGATGACCCGATGGTTGCCTTCAAGGATGCAGACTACGCCTTGCTGGTTGGTGCCCGCCCACGCGGCCCAGGCATGGAACGCGCGGACCTGCTGCAGGAAAACGCCAAGATTTTCACCGCACAGGGCAAGGCACTGAACGATGCCGCCAGCCGCGACGTCAAGGTACTGGTCGTCGGCAACCCGGCCAACACCAATGCTTATATTGCCATGAAGAGCGCGCCTGACCTGCCGGCAAAAAACTTCACCGCCATGCTGCGTCTGGACCACAACCGCGCTGCGTCGCAAATCGCCAGCAAGACCGGCAAGGCCGTTGCCGCCATCGAAAAACTGCTGGTCTGGGGCAATCACTCGCCGACCATGTATGCCGACTACCGCTTTGCCACCATCAATGGCGAAAACGTCAAGGCCATGATCAACGATGAAGCCTGGAACCGCGACGTATTCCTGCCAACCGTAGGCAAGCGTGGCGCTGCGATTATCGAAGCACGCGGCCTGTCTTCCGCAGCCTCCGCTGCCAACGCAGCGATTGACCATATGCGTGACTGGGCCTTGGGCACCCAAGGCAAGTGGACCACGATGGGCATCCCGTCCGATGGCTCCTACGGCATCCCTGCCGGCGTGATGTACGGATTCCCGGTAACGTGCGAAAATGGCGCATACACGATTGTGCAAGGCCTGGAAATCGATGAATTCAGCCGCGAACGCATGAATTTCACCTTGAACGAGCTGGAAGAAGAGCGCGCAGCGGTCGCCCACCTTTTGGGTTGATTTCTCGCTCCAGCAAAAAAAGCGCACCCAAAGGTGCGCTTTTTTGTCTTTGATCAAGACACGCGTTACATTTGTATTTAATTATTCTCTGAACTTAATGGAGATCACCACCATGATCGAAGCCGAAATACTCAACCAGATCGATGCCAAGCTGATCGATCTGACGACCCGCAACACCGATATTCGGGGGTATCTTTGACTACGACGGCAAAAAAGACCGTCTGGAAGAAGTTACCGGCCTGACCGAAGATCCTAATATCTGGAATGACCAGAAAAAAGCGCAGGAACTGGGGCGCGAGCGCAAGATGCTCGAAGACGTGGTACTGGTCATCGAAGGCATACAAGCCACACTGACCGACAGCCGCGAACTCTTCGACATGGGGCGCGAAGAAGAAGACGACGACACCATACTCGCCGTCCAGTCCGACTTGGCCGAAGCCGAAGCCAAACTGGCACAGCTGGAATTCCGCCGCATGTTCAATGATCCTATGGATCCGAACAGCTGCTTTGTCGACATCAAGGCCGGCGCGGGCGGCACCGAGGCGCAAGACTGGGCCGGCATGCTGCTCAGGATGTATGTCCGCTGGGCAGAGCGCCGCGGCTTCAAGGTCGATGTCCTGGAAGAATCCGATGGCGAAGTGGCCGGCATCTCCAGCGCGACGATCAAGATCGAAGGTGAATACGCTTTTGGCCTGATGCGCACCGAGATGGGCGTACACCGTCTGGTACGCGTGTCGCCATTCGACTCGAATGCACGCCGCCACACCTCGTTCTCGTCCGTATTCGTCTACCCTGAAGTTGATGAATCCTTCGAAATCGATATCAATCCGTCAGATGTGCGTACCGACACCTATCGTGCCTCCGGCGCAGGTGGCCAGCACATCAACAAGACCGACTCGGCGGTACGCCTGACCCATAACCCGACGGGTATCGTGGTGCAGTGCCAGAATGACCGTTCGCAGCACCGCAACCGCGATGAAGCATGGCAGATGCTGCGTGCCAAGCTGTATGAACTGGAACTGAAAAAGCGCAACGCCGCCAAGCAGGATCTGGAAGACAGCAAGACCGATGTAGGCTGGGGACACCAGATCCGCTCCTACGTTTTTGACCAGTCGCGCATCAAGGATCTGCGTACAGGTTATGAAGTCGGCAATATCAAGGGCGTCATGGATGGTGATCTGGATGCCTTTATCGAAGCCAGCCTCAAACAAGGGGTATAAGGTGATGACAACAACCCGAGTGCGGTACCGATGCCGCGTCAACCCGTAATTACTGGAGACAATATGTCTGAACACGAAATCGCATCGCCCATCCAGGACGAAAACCAGATCATGGCCGAGCGCCGCAGCAAGCTAAAAGCCCTGCGCGAAAACGGCGTGGCCTTCCCGAACGACTTCCGCCGCGAGAACATGGCTGGCGATTTGGCCGAAAAATGCGAAGGCAAGAGCAAGGAAGAACTGGAAGCCGAGAAGATCTCGGTTGTAGTGGCCGGACGGATGATGCTCAAACGTGTGATGGGCAAAGCGAGCTTCGCTACGCTGCAGGACAGCAGCGGCCGTATCCAGCTTTACATCAACGATCAGAGCGTCGGTGCCGACAAGCACAACGCATTCAAGCACTGGGACCTGGGCGATATCGTAGGCGCCAAGGGCGAGATGTTCCGCACCAACAAGGGTGAGCTGTCGATCAATGTGACCGAACTGCGCCTTTTGTCCAAGAGCCTGCGCCCATTGCCGGACAAGTTCCACGGCCTGACCGATCAGGAGCAAACCTACCGCCAGCGCTACGTCGACCTGATCGTCAACGAAGGCTCGCGCGACACCTTCATCAAGCGCTCCAAAATCGTACAGACCGTGCGCGATGTGATGGTGGGCGAAGACTACCTCGAAGTCGAAACGCCGATGATGCACCCTATCCCGGGTGGTGCCGCAGCCAAGCCGTTTGCGACCCACCACAATGCACTGGACATGCCGCTATACCTGCGTATAGCACCGGAGCTGTACCTGAAGCGACTGGTGGTGGGTGGCCTCGAACGCGTATTCGAGATCAACCGCAACTTCCGCAATGAAGGCATGAGCACGCGTCACAACCCAGAATTCACCATGATGGAGTTTTACGAAGCCTATTGCGGCTACGAACGCATGATGGAAATGACGGAAAATGTGATCCGCGCCTGCGCCATGGCCGCCTGCGGCACCACCCGCATCAGCTACAACGGCAAGGATGTCGATCTGGAAAGCCCGTTCGCGCGCTTCACCATCGTCGGCGCCATCCAGCACTTCAACCCGCAGTACAGCGATGAACAGCTGGCCGATGCCGAATGGCTGAAGACCGAGATCAAGAAGCTGGGCGGCAAGCTGCCGCCGGCACCGGGTCTTGGCAGTCTGCAACTCACGCTATTTGAAGAGTGCGCAGAAGGCCTGCTGTGGCACCCGACCTTCATCATCGACTATCCGGTCGAAGTGTCGCCACTGGCACGCGGCTCCGATGCCGACCAGTCCATCACCGAACGTTTCGAACTGTTCGTCGTGGGTCGTGAACTGGCCAACGGCTACTCCGAGTTGAACGATCCGGAAGATCAGGCTGCCCGCTTTATGAGTCAGGTCGAACAAAAGGATGCCGGCGACGACGAAGCCATGCATTACGACGCCGACTACATCCGTGCGATGGAATACGGCCTGCCGCCAACCGGCGGCTGCGGCATCGGCATCGACCGCCTGGTCATGCTGCTGACTGATGCACCATCGATCCGCGATGTAATCCTGTTCCCGCACATGCGCGCCGAGTAAGCGGCCCATACCCGCTAAAACCCGCGCACAGTCCGACTGGCGCGGGTTTTTATTTGTCGGGAGCGCGGCGTACGATACGCCACACTGCTGCAACTTCCCTGTTTTCGTCAAGCAAGGCTACCACCCTCACCAAAACCGGCAGAGTAAGCCCGTGGCGGCTGACGTAGTTGGCCTCGAACTCTTCACAAAATCCGCGCTGTTTCACAATGCTTTCCAGCTTGATGTGCTCGATCTCTTCGCTTTGCGCCGACACCAAGGCCGAGAAATACTGCATGCGGATTTCTTCAAGCGTATAAGCCATCATGCCAAGGAAGGCCGGATTGGCATCCAGTACCCGCCCACCGATAGCGCAAATCAGGATGCCATCAGGGCTGCTACGGAACAGTTCACGGTATTTGCCTTCAGA
Source organism: Craterilacuibacter sp. (assembly GCF_051659485.1). Lineage (NCBI taxonomy): Bacteria > Pseudomonadati > Pseudomonadota > Betaproteobacteria > Neisseriales > Neisseriaceae > Craterilacuibacter > Craterilacuibacter sp. The sequence goes on from NZ_JBOFOO010000437.1 coordinate 5,672, forward strand.
GCGGCGCAACTCAGCCTCCACTTCAAACTGACGGCGAATGGCGGTCTCCAGTGCCTGCGTCTTGCTATTACTCGCCGCGAAGACGCGCTTCAATTCCACTCGCGTGCATTCCAACTGGCGGCCAAGTCCGCCAATTTCACCATGCGGCTCTCCGCTCCACTTCCCATCCAGACGCAAGGCCGTCAAGTCCCCCACTTGCTCCGACAATTCACGCATGGGTTTGAAAAACCACCGATTAAGAACCAGCGTCAGCAGTATCAGCGACAGCAGCAACTGTGCCAGTACACTCCACAACAAAGACTGCTGCAGTCCGTCCGGCGCGGTGGCCAGATAGCGGGTATCAAACTCGATGCTGACAACGCCTATTTTCTCGCCACGATAAACAATAGGCTGTTCCAGCAACGATACGTGGACACGGCTGCGCTCACTGCGCGCAGCGGCAAGGAACAGGCTGCCCGACAAGGCATCGGTCACCCGCACCGATACAATGCGCTCATCCTGAATGAGCGCATCCAGCAAAGGCGCACCCGAATCGCGATTGAGGTTCCATAAAGGTTCCTGCACCCCGAGAGCCACCATTTCAAGCAAACGCTGCTGATCCGTCAGCAAGCGGTTGGACAATTTTTCGCGCAACTGATGATAGCTGGCTATCGTGCCGATCAACGCAGGAAGCAGCACGCCGGCGACGACTGCTATCAGGCAGAACTGGCGCAAGGACAGACGACTGCTAGGCCAAGAGCGGGATATCCATGAAAAAAAACGCTTAACCGGCATGTACATCGATATTTAGCGGGGCAAAAAAATGCCCCGTAGATTGAAAAATGACCAATAGAATAACATTCTGATAAACATATTACCGATAATAGCCGGGTTGCCGAAGCAGCATGGCATGCCTACAATCGCCCCAAGCCCAGACATCAGGAACCCTATTATGCCGCCCCCAGTTTTCGACCTATTGATCTCGGCTCGCTGGATGATTACCGTCGAGCAAGATGGCGAGATTCTTAAAGACTACTCAATTGCCATTAATAATGGCGTTATTGTAGCACTATTGAAACCGACGGAATCTGCCTCGGTAACGGCCAAACAGCACATCCGCCTCGATAATCATGTATTGATGCCCGGCCTGATCAATTTGCACGGCCATAGCGCGATGACCCTGCTTCGGGGCCTAGCTGACGACAAGGCACTGATGGACTGGCTATCCAACCATATCTGGCCGGCAGAAGGCCGCCACGTACAGGATGAATTCGTATTTGATGGCGCACTGATTGCCATGGCGGAAATGATACGTTCAGGCACCACGACCATCAACGATATGTATTTCTATCACGGTGCGATGGCGCGCGCCGGACTGGCCGCTGGCATGCGCACCTTTGTCGGGGCCTCCATACTCGAGTTCCCGACCAATTACGCCAACAATGCTGATGAATACATCAGCCGTGCGCTGGATGAGCGCCGCGCGTTTCTCGGTGAAGAACTCATCACCTTCACGCTGGCGCCGCATGCACCCTATACCGTGTCCGACGACACCTTTCGCAAGGTGGTCATGCTGGCCGAAGAAGAGGACATGCTGATCCATTGCCACATCCATGAGTCGGCCGGAGAAATCACCGATAGCCTGCGCGACCATCACCAGCGTCCGCTGGCACGCCTGAAAGCGCTGGGCTTACTGTCGCCACGGCTGATTGCCGCCCATATGGTGCATCTGAACGATGAAGAAATCGAACTGGCGGCCCGCCATGGCATCTCGGTGGCACACAATCCGACTTCAAACATGAAACTGGCCTCGGGCATTGCCCGCATTCCACAGCTATTGGCCGCTGGCGTGAATGTCGGCATCGGCACGGATGGCGCGGCATCCAACAACAAGCTGGACATGCTCGCTGAAACGCGTATGGCCGCACTACTCGCCAAGGCCGGCACGCTGGACCCGACTGCTGTTCCGGCCGCCACCGCCATCCGTATGGCGACGCTTAATGGCGCACAGGCACTGGGCATTGCCGACAAGGTCGGCAGTATCAAGGTCGGCAAACAGGCCGACCTGATAGCCATTGATCTGGCCACCATAGAAACCGCCCCCATCTTCGATCCGATCTCGCATGTCGTCTATGCGGCTGGGCGCGAACAGGTCAGCCACGTCTGGGTCAAGGGGCAGAATTTGATGTCGGAGCGTAAACTCGCGACGCTGGACGAACAGCAATTGATAGCCAGCGGCAGAAGCTGGCGTGAACGCATTCTGGCAAAAGGCCCCAAGGCATGAGCAACGTAGACGCACAAGAACTGGAAAAATTCAGCCTGCTGGCCCACAAATGGTGGGACAAGGAGAGTGAATTCAAACCACTGCACGAGATCAATCCCCTGCGGCTGGACTTTATCGATGCTTACGCCAGTCTTGCCGGCAAGATGGTACTGGACGTCGGCTGCGGCGGCGGCATCCTGTCCGAAAGCATGGCCGAGCGCGGCGCTAGCGTGACGGGGATAGATCTCGCCAAAAAATCGCTGAAGGTCGCCCAACTGCACAGCCTGGAGTCAGGCGTGGCGGTGGAATACCGTTGCATCGCGGTCGAAGACCTAGCGGCAGAAAAACCGGGGCACTACGACAGCGTCACCTGTATGGAGATGCTGGAACATGTACCCGACCCGCAAAGCATCGTGCGTAGCTGCGCACGTTTGGTCAAACCCGGTGGCACGGTATTTTTTTCGACACTGAACCGCAATGCCAAGGCTTATCTCCTGGCGGTACTTGGTGCGGAATATGTACTGAATCTGCTGACACGCGGTACGCATGACTACGCCCGCTTCCTCAAACCCTCCGAACTGTCGCGTATGGCACGCAACGCAGGGCTTGAGCTACTGGAAATCCGCGGCATGAGTTACAACCCGGTCACCGGCATCCACAAACTGGGCGACGATACCGACGTTAACTACCTGATGGCCTGCCGCCGGGTAGACTGATACCGCTCAATAAGCGTAAAAAAATCCCTCCGGCCCAAGGCTGGAGGGATCAATACCCGTGTCGTTCCTGCAAGCCCCCCCAAGCGGGAGCACCTGCCACCATCCCGAATGGCCGGCAGACTACCTGCATGATGTGAATTTTGCGAAGACTGTGTTAGCCCCTATTTTCCCCTCGCGCGGCTCATATCAAACAAGTGTTTTAATCCTACGGCCAGCACCAAATACCCGCAAGGCATTTCTAGTGCATGGCGATATTTGTGATGGTTTTACACCACATACGCTTCCATCTTTTGCGCATCGCCCCTGCCCTGTGAAATGGTAGAATCTCCGCCATTACCCAACAGTTTGACGCCACATCGAGCCTGCATGCCCTTTAAAGCCAACGATTCACTTACCGAACAAATTGCCCAGCATCTTGGCAAGCTTATTATTCAGGGCACGCTTGCACCGGCAGAGCGCATTCAGGAATTGCGTATCGCCGCCGAACTGGGCGTCAGTCGCAGCTCGGTACGCGAAGCCCTGCTTATTTTACAGCGACGCCATCTAGTCGAGATCTATCCGCGCCGCGGGGCGGTTGTTGCCAGCCTGACGCCAGACGATGTCCGGGTATTTTTTGAATTATGGTTTTTGTTACTGGATAGCGCCGCCAGCAATCTGGCTCAATCCTGGCAGAATGATGATCTGGCGCATTTTCTGGCGCTGGAAGCCGAACTGGCTGATTTCAAGCTGCGGGCGGACCTGAACGGTTTTTACCACACCAGCTTCAGTTTTTTGAGCACACTCTATACTTTTGCCGGCAATCATTACCTGACCGCAACACTCAACGATCTGCTGCCGCTGACTCAACGCTGCCTGTATGCCATCTTGCGCACCGAAGACACCCAGCTGGATAGAGCCCAGCGCTTTATTGGCGATCTGATCAAGGCCATTATCGCGCGTGACCAGGCGCGCCTGAGTGCAGTGATCCGCAAGCTGAGCGAGACTTACAGCCGGCTGGCACAGGACGCCACCGCAACACTGAGCCGTCAATAAACAAGAGGGCTTGCGCCCTCTTGTTTATTGACGCAGCAAGGTCTGATACGTCCAGCACAGGCCATCCTCGCGTTGATGGTTTTCGCACGCCACGAGCTGCCATTCGTTTTCATTCCAGTGCGGAAACCAGGCGTCGCCAGCCACATCCAGTGCAATCCGCGTCAACTCCAGCTTGTTTGCCAGTGCCAAGGCCTGACTGAACAATTCGCCGCCGCCTATCACACAGGCCTCGGCCACATCATCCACCAAGGCCAGCGCTTCGGGCAACGAGTGCACCACTTCCGCGCCTGCACGGTGCCAGTCGGCTTGCCGTGTCACGACAATATTGCGCCGTCCGGGCAAGGGCCGGCCTATCGAATCCCAGGTTTTGCGCCCCATAATAATGGGCTTACCCAGCGTCACCGCCTTGAAGTGTTTGAGGTCTTCCGGCAAATGCCAGGGCAGTTGGTTATCGACACCAATCACCCTGCCGTTCGCCATCGCCACCACCAGCGTAAGCAGCGGCGTGCTCATACCGCCACCTGCGCCTTGATATGCGGATGCGGATCGTAGCCCACCAGTTCGAAATCTTCGAAACTAAAGGCAAACAGATCCTTGACCGCCGGATTGATCTTCATCACCGGCAACGTGCGCGGCTCGCGCGACAGCTGCAATGCAGCCTGCTCCAGATGATTGCTGTAGAGATGGGCATCGCCCAGCGTATGCACAAAATCGCCCGGCTCAAGATCGCACACCTGCGCCACCATCATGGTCAGCAGGGCATAGCTGGCAATATTGAACGGCACACCGAGGAAGATATCAGCCGAGCGCTGATACAACTGGCACGACAAGCGACCGCCCGCCACATAAAACTGGAACAGGCTGTGGCAAGGCGGCAACGCCATTTCGTCGACCAGCGCGGGGTTCCACGCCGAAACCATCAAGCGGCGCGAGTCCGGATTGTTCTTGATCATATCGACCACATTGGCGATCTGGTCGATATGGCGGCCATCGGCTGCCGGCCACGAACGCCACTGGTAACCGTACACCGGGCCCAGATCGCCATTTTCGTCCGCCCACTCATCCCAGATGCGCACCCCGTTTTCCTTGAGATAACGGATATTGGTGTCACCGGACAAAAACCACAGTAGCTCGTGCACGATGGACTTGAGGTGCAGCTTTTTGGTGGTCACCAGAGGAAAGCCGTCCTGCAAGTTGTAACGCATCTGGTAGCCAAACACCGAACGGGTGCCGGTACCGGTGCGATCGGATTTTTCGTCGCCATGCTCAAGCACATGGCGCATCAGGTCTTGGTACTGTTTCATGGCGCGAGCCCGTCAAAATTCAAGGCGCTAGTTTAACGCCACACCCCCTTCTTGAACACAGGAAGAGACCTGTACCTATCTGCACTCATCACCACGTTATTTACAAAAAAGACAACACAAATGCAGGCTTTTTGAATATCAGGGACTTGAAGCCTAGCGGATGGTAAACTCGCGCCACACGATACGCAGCAGATAAAAACCGGCACCACGCATGGCAGAAGATTCCGACCTCGAACGCACCGAACCCGCCTCAGACCGCAAACTGGAACAGGCACGCGAAGACGGTAATGTGCCACGCTCGCGTGAATTGGCAACCTTCGCCGTCACCATGAGCGGCGTCGCACTACTGATTGCGCTCGGGCCTGCGCTGTATCAGGCGGTCCGCGCTATCGCGATCGGCATGCTGCGCTTTGACAGTCAGGAACTGAAAACGCCCGAACTGGCGGTTGAAGCCTTCAAAACCGCCATTATCGACATGTTTATGGCACTACTGCCTTTTCTGGGCGGGCTGGCTATCGTGGCGCTACTGACCCCGCTCTTGATTGGTGGCTGGAATTTGACGCTCAAGGCGATAGAGCCCAAGTTTTCCAAACTCAACCCCGCCGCCGGCATCAAGCGCATGTTTTCGGTCCAGGCGCTAGCCGAAGGTGGCAAAGCCATCATGAAAAGCGCACTGATCGGCGGGGTGGCAACCTGGGTGATCTGGCGTGAACGCGGCGAACTGATGGGTCTGGTCAGCCAGCCCTTGGAACCGGCACTAGGCAGCATGATGGCGCTGATCCAGCATACTTTTCTGATCGTAGTCGGCGCCATGTTATTGCTGGTGGCGGTGGATGTACCGCTGCAGTTGTGGCAATACCACAAGAAACTCCGGATGACCAAGGAAGAGCTCAAGCAGGAAAGCAAGGAGCAGCAAGGTTCACCCGAGGTCAAGGGACGTATCCGCCAGCTGCAGCGCGAGGCGGCACGCCGGCGCATGATGCAGGAGATTCCCGGCGCCAACGTCATCGTGACCAACCCGACACATTATGCGGTAGCGCTGAAATACACCGACGATATGCGGGCACCACAGGTCATCGCCAAGGGCACACTCAAATTGGCCGAGCGCATTATTGCAGCAGGCGGCGAGCATAAAATCGCCACCATGCGCGCGCCCAGCTTTGCCCGGGCGCTGTACTTTCATGCCGAGCTGGGGCAGGACATTCCGCCCAAGCTGTTTTCTGCGGCAGCACAGGTACTGGCCTACATTTACCAGCTCAAGGTCTATGAATCCAGTGGCGGCCTGGCACCGGTGTACCCGGACAAACTGGAGGTTCCGCCCGAGCTGGACCCAAACAATAAACACCAAGCATCAGCCAATAAAGCTGGCGCAAGCTGATTGACGGCATGAACCAGATTGTAGACATACTCAAAAAATTCAAGCTGACCCGCCTGGCCGGGCCGGTACTGATCATCCTGATTCTGGCGATGATGGTACTGCCGCTGCCGCCGGTGATACTGGATGTTTTCTTTACCTTCAATATCGCGATCTCGGTCATCGTACTGATGGTCGGCATCAACACGCGTCATCCGCTGGAGTTCTCCGCCTTCCCGGCCGTTCTGCTGATCACGACCTTGCTGCGCCTGTCGCTGAACGTCGCCTCCAGCCGGATCATCCTGATGGAAGGGCATACCGGGCCTGCCGCCGCCGGCAAGGTGATTGAATCTTTTGCCCACTTTCTGATCGGTGAAAACGTCGCGATCGGCATTATCGTGTTCATCATCCTGACCATCATCAACTTTATGGTGATCACCAAGGGTGCCGGACGTATTGCCGAAGTATCGGCCCGCTTCACGCTGGATGCGATGCCGGGCAAACAGATGGCGATCGATGCCGACCTCAACGCCGGCCTGATCGGCGAGGACGATGCGCGCAAGCGCCGCCAGACCATTACCGAAGAGGCCAACTTCTTCGGCGCCATGGATGGTGCCTCCAAATTCGTGCGCGGCGACGCCATGGCCGGCATCATGATTATCGTGATCAACATCGTCGGCGGCCTGATCATAGGCATCATGCAGCACGACCTTGATGCCGCCACCTCGGCCAGAACCTATACCCTACTGACTATCGGTGACGGGCTGGTGGCGCAGATTCCGGCACTGATCATCTCGACCGCAGCCGGTATCGTGGTGGCACGCGTCGGTACCGATCAAGACCTGTCCGAGCAGTTTGTCGGCCAGCTGTTTTCCAACCCGCATGTGCTCTATATCACCGCCGGCGTGATCGGCATCATCGGCCTGATTCCCAATATGCCGCACACCGCGTTTCTGCTGATCGCCAGCATTTTGGCCGGCGTCGGCTGGCTGCAGGACAAGCGGCAGAAAAAGGAGATGCAATCCGCCCAGCAAGCGGCCACACCGGCGTCGGCCGCGCCCTTGTCCGCAGCCGGAGAACAGGCGGTGGCCGAGGTCAGCTGGAATGATGTACAGCCCGTCGACATGCTGGGACTGGAGGTCGGCTATAGGCTGATCCCGCTGGTTGACCGCGATCAGGATGGCGAACTCTTGCGGCGCATCCGCGGCATCCGTAAAAAAATGGCACAGGAAACCGGCTTTCTGGTGGCTGCAGTCCATATTCGCGACAACCTCGAGATACGCCCCAACGCCTACCGCATTTTGCTCAAGGGGGTCGAAGTCGGGGTAGGCGACGCTTATATCGGCCAGTTTCTGGCGATCAACCCCGGCCATGTCAGTGGTGAAGTGCCCGGCACCCCGACCACCGACCCGACTTTCGGCCTGCCGGCGCTCTGGATAGATGCAGCCCATCGCGAAGAAGCACAGAGCCTGGGCTATACCGTGGTCGATGCCAGCACCGTAGTTGCAACCCATTTATCCAACCTGCTGCAATCGCATGCCGCCGAACTGCTGGGGCGTGAAGAAGTGCAGGCCCTGATCGACCATCAGGCCAAAGAGTCCCCTAAACTGATCGAAGATCTGGTACCCAAGGTCATCGCCGTGGGCATCCTGCAAAAGGTGCTGCAACAGCTGCTGACCGATGGCCTCAATATCCGCGACTTCCGCACCATTATCGAAACGCTGGCCGACCATGTCACCATCACTCAGGATATAGACGAGCTGACCGCCGCAGTACGCACCGCCTTGTCGCGAGCCATCGTCCAGCAACTGTTCCCCGGAGAAAGCGAATTGCAACTAATGTCGCTGGATCCGCAACTGGAAAATATCCTGATGCAGGCGGTGCAATCCAAAGCCGGCGGCGGGCTGGAGCCTGGCCTGGCAGAAAACCTGCTGGCCAATGCCGCCCAGCAAACGGAAGCCGTAGAAAATCAGGGACTCAATCCCGTACTACTGACACCACCGGGCTTGCGCCCTTTGCTCGCACGTTTTTTACGCCGGGCATTGCCGCAGTTACGCGTGATTTCGCATAATGAAATACCGGATAGTAAAACCATCCGTATAATTGCCGTCATTGGTGCAGGCAAGGCTTGAGGACGAGATAACAGATGGTGGTCAGAAAGTTTTACGGTAAAACCACGCGCGATGCCTTGCGCCAAGTCCGCGAGGAGTTGGGCGCAGATGCCTTGATCCTGTCCAACCGCCCGACCCAAGGCGGTGGCGTCGAGATCATGGCCGTGGCCGACGCCGATGTGGCGGCACTTTCCGACACGCTGGCGCCCTCCTCCAGCCGGCACCCGCCACGCAAGACCGCGACAACATCCCCGCCGCCGCAAGCAAGTGCCGCTGCGCGTGCGCTCACGCGCAGCTACGCCATGCCGATCGAGCCGCTGGACGAGCCGCCCCCAACCGTACAACCTGAACGTCAGCAAGCTCCGCGCGCGGCAGCCTATGTGCGCCCGCCAGACACCGTAGCCTATACTCCTCCGGCGCCGGCGCCCTCACCCCTTAGCGCACCCCAGCCGCCCCAGCCTTCACCGGCCATGCAGCCCGCGGCCAAACGTCCTGCCGAGCCGGCCGACGAGGAGATCGCCGACGATATCCGTCATATAGGCGAAGAAATCCGGCTACTTAAAAGCCTGCTGCAAAACCAGCTGGCAACCTTTGCCTGGTCGGAAATGGAAGGGCAGGCGCCCAATCGTGCCGAGCTATTCCGCTACTTGCTCAGTGCCGGTTTCAGCCCGGCGCTAATACGCCAGCTGACCCAGAAACTGCCACCCCAATACACCGCCGAAGTGGCACAAAAATGGGCACGATCGGCGCTGATGCATAACCTCAAATGCACCGACCCGGCCACCGATATTATCGACCAGGGCGGCATCTTTGCCTTGGTCGGCCCGACAGGCGTCGGCAAAACCACCACGGTCGCCAAACTCGCCGCCCGCGCGACCATGCGCTATGGCGCCGAAGGCGTGGCACTGATTACCACCGACAGCTACCGTATCGGCGCACAGGATCAGCTGCGCATCTATGGAAAAATTCTGGGGGTACCGGTGTTCTCGGTACAGAACGAAGGCGACTTGCAACTGACGCTGGCCGATCTGACTCAGCGCCGCGTGGTATTGATAGATACGGTGGGCATGAGCCAGCGCGACCAGCGCGTCATGCAGCAGACCAAAATGTTTGCCACCGCAGGACGGCCGGTGCACCGTCTACTGCTACTGGCGGCCAATGCCGACGGGCGTACGCTGGAAGATGTGGTCAAGCATTTTCGCAGTGATGACTTGACCGGCTGCGTCCTGTCCAAAGTCGATGAAGCCGTGATGCTGGGGGCCAGCCTGGATGTCATTATCCGCAACCGCCTGCGCCTGTTCTATATCACCAATGGCCAGCGCGTACCGGAAGACCTGCATAGCGCTAACGCCGACTTCCTGATCGACCGCGCCTTGCGTGCCGCGCAACTGTCCACGCCATTCAGGGGACAGCCGGATGAAATCCCTATTATCAACGCCGCACAGTCCGGCTGGTTGTGATATGAACGATCAGGCCGCCAGTCTCAGACAGCTCAGTCAGCAAAACGCCCATCTGCCCCCCTTGTTTGCGCTGACCGGTGCCAGCCATAGCGGAGTGTCTACCCTATGCGCCGGCCTCGCTGCCGCAGCCGCACTGCAAGGTATCCGCCCTTTGTTGCTGGATCACCAGAACGGGCAGGCGCTGGCACGGCTGGCGGGGGTGCCGCCGTCGGCGACACTGGCCAGTCTCAATATCAGCCGTGGCGGGCTGACCGACTTGATGGTCAGCTCACGCCATGGCGTGACGCTGGTCAATCTGTATGCACAGCAAGAAGAACGCAGCCGCTTGTCCAGCAGGGTATGGCAGCGTCTGGCCAGCGAATTTTCAGCGCTGGAAAAAGACTGCGGCGTCACCCTACTGGATGCGCCCGACCCAGTTCATGACCCGGCACCGCTAGTGATCGCCGACAATCTGATTCTGGTGATCAGCCCGCAGCCCGAGGCCATTACCCGTGGTTATGCCTGCATGAAACGGCTGGCTGGCGAGTTTGGCCGCCGCCGCTTCAATGTACTGGTCAACCGTGCCCGCGATCAGGAAGAGGCGCAAAGCGTATTTGCCCGCCTGTCCTCGGTTGCCGGCGACTATCTGGGCGTCTCGCTGCGCTGGGTCGGCTTCGTACCCGAAGACACGGCGATACGTAAAAGCCAGGCCCTGCGCCGCCCCGTGGTCGAGGCTTTTCCTGCTAGCGAGGCCGCGCAGGCATTCAGCCAGCTAGCCGCCATGCTGCCCTTGTGGCACGCCCCGGACACCGGACATGCCCGTTCCAGTTATCTGGAACAACTGCTGATCACCAGCAAAACCCTCACAGAACTGACGGATCGTTGATATGGCACTGGCCACGCATCAAGCCCACGCCTACGCACAAGCCGCCTCATCCAGCACGCTGGATGTCATGCAATACGCGCCACTGGTCAGAAAGATTGCCAGCATTATGCTGGCCCGCCTGCCGGCATCCGTCGAACTGGATGATCTGGTGCAAGTCGGCATGATGGGCCTGCTGGAGGCGGCCCGCCAATTCGACCCGCTACAAGGTGCGCAATTCGAGACTTTTGCCAGCCCGCGCATCAAGGGTGCCATGCTGGACGAACTCAGGCGTATAGACTGGATGCCACGCCAGCTCAGGCGCAACTCGCGCATGATAGAAGATGCCGTCAAGCGCGCCACCCAGACACTGGGCCACGCGCCGAACGAGAGCGAAATCGCAGACGAGCTGGCCGTATCGCTGGAAGACTATCAGGGCATGCTGGGCGACTGCATGGGAGTCAGACTGGTTTACTTCGAAGACTTCCATCGTAGCGATGGCGAAGAACTCGACGATGCGCTCGCCAATATCGCCGACGACAATACCCCGGACCCGCTAACGACATTGGCCGATACCGCTTTTCGCCAGTCACTGATAGACGCCATTGCCACCTTGCCCGAACGCGACCAACTGGTAATGAGCCTGTATTACGAACAGGAGCTCAACCTCAAGGAAATCGGTGCGGTCCTTGAGGTATCCGAGTCGCGCGTCAGCCAGCTACACACCCAAGCCGTCACCCGCATCCGCGCCAAACTGCGCGAATGGCTCTAGACCACAACAAGGACAGACGTGGATAAACTCAGCGTTATCGCGATCATTGGCGGTCTGACCGCCATTCTGGCAGGACAGGCACTGGAAGGCGGCCACCTGGGATCGCTACTGCAGCTCACGGCCTTTATGATCGTAATCGGCGGCACTGCCAGCGCAGTGATGCTGCAAAGCACGCCGCGCCAGTTCGTTAACGGACTGAAAATGCTCAAGTGGGTGTTTTACCCGCCACAGTTTAATCACGAAAAAATGATACGCGACATTATCCAGTGGAGCCAAAGCGCCAGAAAAGGCGGGCTGCTGTCACTGGAGGGTTTTGTCTTGACGCAGCAAGACCCTTTTGCCAAAAAAGCGCTGCAAATGCTGGTGGATGGCGCCGCACCTGAAACACTGCGCTCGGTGATGGAGGTCGAAATCTCCATGTTCGAACATGCCCGCAAACAGGCCGCCAAAATCTGGGAATCAGCCGGCGGCTATGCACCAACCATAGGCATTATCGGTGCAGTGCTGGGCCTGATTCATGTGATGGAAAACCTGTCCGACCCAACCAAGCTGGGTTCGGGCATTGCAGTGGCCTTTGTGGCCACCGTTTACGGCGTCGGTTCGGCCAACCTGTTTTTCCTGCCCGTCGCGGTTAAACTCAAAAATCTGGTCATAGCCGAAGTTGCTACCAAGGAACTGATACTCGAAGGCGTAATTGCCATTGCCAACGGCGAAAACCCGCGCATCATTGAAAGCCGTCTGCGCGGATTTCTGGCCATGCACATTTAGAATGTGGCCAGTTCGTGCAGAACAGTGCCGGGCACCGGCTTTTTCAGCCAGTGTACCAATAAACGGTAAATATCCAGATCAAACACCGGCACACCCTGCAAGCCATCGGCGCGTTCTCCCGACCCCAGATAACACCAGCGCTCGAAGACATGAAATAGCGACGCCCCCGTCACCTCATCCGTCTCGGTCACGGCAATCGCCCCTGCGTAGGGCCAACTTTGCGTTTTCAGGCGCTCCAATGCAAGCTTGAGTCTGGCATTGTGTGCCAGCGCCTCTTCCTGAGCGCAACAAGCGCCCAGACAGCGGCGGCTTTTAAAAGCCACACATGGCTGCCCCTTGCGACTGGTGACCGTTTCTACACCCAGAATGGCCGGACACAGCTTGTGGCCGCGAGCGAGTTCGGCCAAGGCTTTTTTAGCCTCGCGCGGGCTGCGAAATAAACCGTACAAATCGGCGGTACGGGAAAAATCCAGTGCACTCGCCAAGCTGATGCTGACGCGCAAGAAACCACCCTCGCCCACTGCAGCCAACTGCAGCGCACACAATTCGCTCGCCTGACAGGCCCGCGGGTTGTAGCGCGGACGCAGCGCATGCAGGGTACGCAACTCGAGCAAAGCCGCGCCAAACTCCCCCAGCGTTTCCTGCCAGGTCACCGCAGCGACACTTTCATGAATACGCGGCAGTTTGGCATCCAGCGTGCCCGAACCATAGTGGGCAAATATCCGTTGTCTGAGATTGAGGCAGCGCCCGACATAGAGCGCCTCACCACTGGCCGCATACAAGGTATACACGCCAGGCATGTCGGGCAGCGTATCCGCCAGATCCTGCGCCATGCCTGACGGCACGCTAGGCACCGCCAGCAGTGCTCGGCTCGCGCCCAGCAGAACTTCGCGACCCAATTCCTGATCTGCCAGTAGCAAGAAACGGTACACAGCTTCTGCATCGGCCAACGCCCGGTGCCGCGCCGGCAAATCGATACCATGCCGCGCGATGATGCTATCCAGACTGTGCTTGAAAAACTGCGGATACATGCGACGCGACAGTTTGACCGAGCATAGGGTATTGGCGTTGAACGCCAGACCGACACGGCGAAAGGCATTCTTCAGAAAGCCATAATCAAAACGTGCGTTATGCGCGATAAACAAACGCCCTTCCAGCTTTTGCAGTAAAGCCGGTGCCAGTGAGGCGAAATCCGGCGCATCCGCCACCATGCCATTGCTGATGCCCGTCATGTCTTCGATAAAAGGCGGGATGGGCATCCCCGGATTAACCAGCATTTCGAGTCGCTCGACCTTTTCACCGTCGACCAGAATCAGGCCGATTTCGGTAATGCGGTCGCGGGTAATATGCCCGCCCGTCGTTTCCAGATCGACAATTACGTAAGCTTGTTCAAACAACATGGACAGATTCGCTTAAAAACCGGAAAACTTTCGGCCATCGCGGCCTAAAGCGTAAAAAAACCACAAACCACTGACAAATAAAGCATTTTTTCATTCGATATTGTCGGTAGATGGCAACATAAGCATGCATTCTAAACGACGAAGTGCAATTTAATCAGAAAAAGTGTTGACGAGAAAAAAGGCTTTCCGTATAGTTCGCATCTCTCGCAGCAGACAACGCAGCGAGACACAGCAAGAAACAGTGCACCCGTAGCTCAGTTGGATAGAGTATTTGGCTACGAACCAAAGGGTCGGGCGTTCGAATCGCTCCAGGTGCACCAGAGTCTCCATAGTTTAGCGGTTAGAACACTGCCCTTTCACGGCGGCGGCCGGGGTTCGATTCCCCGTGGGGACGCCAGAATAAAAATAAGGCCACTATCACCCGATAGTGGCCTTATTG
>NZ_JBOFOO010000438.1:0-6538 GCF_051659485.1 Craterilacuibacter sp.
GCGCCTTCTACGAATTCAACTCCATGCATATGGAGCCGTGGGATGGCCCGGCCGGCATCGTGCTGACCGATGGCCGCTACGCCGCCTGTATGCTGGACCGCAACGGCCTGCGTCCGGCGCGCTGGGTACTGACCCGCGATAATGTGCTGACCATCGCCTCCGAAGTGGGGGTCTGGGACTATCGTCCGGAAGACGTGGTGAAGAAGGGCCGCGTCAAGCCGGGCCAGCTATTCGCCGCCGATCTGTGCACCGGCGAGCTGCTGTTGCCGGAAGAAATCGACGCCCAGCTCAAGAGTGCCAAGCCTTACCGCCAGTGGATCAAGGATTCGGCCCAGTATCTGGAGCTGTCGATCGAGGATGACTCCAAGCTGGAGCCCATGAATGCAGACCAGCTGTTGACCTGCCAGAAGCTGTTCAATGTCAGCTTCGAAGAGCGCGACCAGATCCTGCGCGTGCTGGCCGAGGATGGCCAGGAAGCGGTCGGCTCCATGGGCGACGACACGCCGATGGCGGTGCTGAGCATGAAGGTGCGCTCGCCGTTCGACTATCTGCGCCAGCAGTTTGCGCAGGTGACCAACCCGCCTATCGACCCGATACGCGAAGCGGTGGTGATGTCGCTCAATACCGTATTCGGCCCCGAGCGCAATATGTTCGAGGAGAGTGCCGAGCACGCCAAGCGTCTGGAAGTGCGTAGCCCGGTGCTGTCGCACGAGAAGTTCGTGCGCGTCACCACCCGCCCCGAGCCGCACCTGAAATCGACCAGCTTCGATCTGTGCTACGACCCGGCCGCTAGCAGCTTGCAAGACGCGCTGCAAAAGCTGTGCGCCCATGTGCTGGATGCCGTGCGTGAAGGCACGGTGGTGGTGGTGCTGTCCGACCGCAATCTGTCCGGTGCCAGCCGCCTGCCGATGCATGCGCTGTTCGCCACCGGTGCCGTACATCATGCGCTGATCGATAGCGGCCTGCGCTGCAAGACCAATATCGTGGTCGAGACCGGCACCGTGCGCGATGCGCACCAGATGGCCTGTCTGATCAGCTACGGTGCGACGGCGGTTTATCCGTATCTTGCCTACCAGAGCATTATCGGTCTGGTGAATTCGGGTGAAGTGAAGTGCAAGATCAATGAAGCCTTGCAGCATTACCGCAAGGGCATCAACAAGGGGCTGCTGAAGGTACTGTCCAAGATGGGCGTATCGACCGTTGCCTCCTATCGTGGCGGCCAGCTGTTCGAGGCGATCGGCATCCACGAGGACGTGATCGAACTGTGCCTCAAGGGCACGGTATCGCGCCTGTCGGGTGCCGGCTTTGAAGAGTTTGAAGACGACCAGAAAAAGCTGGCGCGCTTCGCCTTCAATCCGATGCGCACCATCAGCCAGGGCGGCCTGCTCAAGTATGTGCATGGCGAGGAATACCATGCCTACAACCCGGATGTGGTGACGCAGCTGCAAAAAGCGGTGCAGAACGACGATTACGATGCCTATCAGACTTACGCCCATCTGGTGAATACCCGTCCGGTGGCGATGCTGCGTGATCTGATGACGCTCAAGCTGGCGGCTACACCGGTTCCGCTGGACGAAGTCGAGCCTATCGAGTCCATCCTCAAGCGTTTCGACTCTGCCGGCATGTCGCTGGGCGCGCTCTCTCCCGAGGCGCACGAGGCTTTGGCGATCGCGATGAACCGTCTGGGCGGGCGCTCCAACTCGGGCGAGGGTGGCGAAGATCCGGCACGCTACGGCACCGAGAAGATGTCCAAGATCAAGCAGGTCGCTTCCGGCCGCTTTGGCGTCACCCCGCATTATCTGGTCAATGCCGAAGTGCTGCAGATCAAGGTGGCACAGGGCGCCAAGCCGGGCGAGGGCGGGCAGTTGCCGGGCGACAAGGTGTCCGGCCTGATCGCACGCCTGCGCCATGCCAAGGAAGGCGTCAGCCTGATTTCGCCTCCGCCGCACCACGATATTTATTCGATCGAGGATCTGGCACAGCTGATTTTCGACCTGAAACAAGTGAATCCGACGGCGCTGGTGTCGGTCAAGCTGGTGGCCGAGCCAGGGGTGGGTACCATCGCCGCCGGCGTGGCCAAGGCTTACGCCGATCTGATTACCATCTCCGGTTACGATGGCGGCACCGGTGCGTCGCCGCTCACTTCGGTGAAGTATGCGGGGACGCCGTGGGAGCTGGGTCTGACCGAAGCGCAGCAGGTACTGCGTGCCAACGGCTTGCGCGGCCGGGTACGGGTGCAGACCGACGGCGGTCTCAAGACCGGCCTCGATGTGATCAAGGCCGCCATCATGGGCGCCGAAAGCTTCGGCTTCGGTACCGGCCCGATGGTGGCGCTGGGCTGCAAATACCTGCGTATCTGCCACCTCAACAACTGCGCCACCGGTGTGGCGACGCAGGAAATCAAGCTGCGCTCCAAGTACTTTATCGGCCTGCCGGAAATGGTGATGAACTACTTCCTGTTCATCGCCCGCGAAACGCGCGAGATCATGGCGACACTGGGTGTGCGTTCCATGGAGGAGCTGATCGGGCGCATGGAGCTGCTGGAGCTGGAGCCTGGCGTGAGCGACAAGCAGCACAAGCTCAATCTGTCGCCCTTGTTGTCGCAAGGCACGGTGCCGGATAGCGAGCCGCGTTTCTGCCTGGAAGATTCCAACCCGTCCTTCGACAAGGGCGAGCTGGCAGAAGCCATCCTCAAGGATGCGCTGCCGGCCATCCACAACACGCAGATGCTGCAGCTGGAATACCCGATCGAGAATATCCACCGCTCTATCGGTGCGCGTCTGTCGGGCGAAATTGCCCGGGTACACGGCGCCGCCGGCCTGCCGTTTGGCTGCCTCAAGGTCAAGTTCAACGGCGCTGCCGGCCAGAGCTTTGGCGTCTGGAATGCGCCTGGCCTGCATCTGGAACTGGAAGGCGATGCCAACGACTACGTGGGCAAGGGCATGGCCGGTGGCCGCGTCACCATCTATCCACCGAAGAACGCCGGCTACAAGGCCAGCGAGTCCATCATCATCGGTAACACCTGTTTGTATGGCGCCACCGGTGGCCAGCTGTTTGCGGCAGGTATCGCTGGCGAGCGTTTCGGCGTGAGGAACTCCGGCGCGCTGGCGGTGATCGAGGGCGCGGGCGACCATTGCTGCGAATACATGACCGGCGGCACGGTGATCGTGCTGGGGGAAACCGGCTACAACTTCGGTGCCGGCATGACCGGCGGCTTCGCCTTCGTCTACGACAAGAACGAGCGCTTCCCTTACCGCTACAACAACGAGCTGATCGACATCAATCTGATTAATGGCGAAGCGATGGGCATGTACCGCGCCTTCCTGCTGGAAAAGATCGCCAAACATGTCGAACTGACCGGCTCCGAAACCGGCCGCGCCATGCTGGAAAACTTCGACGACTATGTCGACTACTTCTGGCTGGTGAAACCCAAGGCGGCAAAGCTGGAGTCGTTGTTGAAGGATTGAGCGACCTGGGATCCGGGACGCGGGATTCGCGATGGAGGCGGTGCCATGTTTTATCTGCATAAGCAACTGGATGTCTGGCAACAGTCCATGAACTTGTCGGTAGACATTTATCGGCTGACAGCTTCTTTCCCTGTCGAGGAGAGATATGGCTTGTCGCAGCAGATGAGGCGGGCTTCGGTTTCCATCCCTTCAAATATTGCAGAAGGTTGTGGGCGGGCCAGCTTGCGTGATTATTTGCACTTTGTTGCGATCGCAAGAGGGTCGCTAAACGAACTTGAAACACAGCTAGAGCTGGCGCTCAGGCTGGGTTTTCGTCAGCCTGATACTCACCTTGAGCGGGCGGTGATTTCGGTCGGCCAGTTAGTTAATGGTTTGTACCGCAGCTTAAAGCGCAAGCTTGAGCCGCCGGCAGGCTGATGCTTGTTAGCTTGCTAGAAACGATAAAGTTGAACGGAGCGGTTCCCGGTTTCCGGTTCCCTGTTCCCGAGGAAAAAAAATGCCAAACGATGTATTCCAGTTTATGAAGCTGTCCCGCAACCCCGGCGATAAGGTCGAGGCGGCGGTGCGCAAGATCGAGTTCCGGGAAATCTATACCCCGTTGCAGCAGGGCGATGCCGCTGATCAGGCCGGGCGCTGCCTGTCTTGCGGCAACCCGTATTGCGAGTGGGAGTGCCCGGTGCACAACTACATCCCGAACTGGCTCAAGCTGGTGAAGGAAGGGCGCTTGTTCGAAGCGGCCGAAATGTCGCACAAGACCAATTCGCTGCCCGAAATCTGCGGCCGTGTCTGCCCGCAGGACAGGTTGTGCGAAGGCGCGTGCACGCTGGAGCAGGGCAATTTTGGTGCCGTGACCATCGGCAGCATCGAGAAATACATCACCGATGAAGCGTACAAGGCCGGCTGGCGGCCGGATATGTCCAAGGTGGTGTGGAGCGACAAGAAAGTGGCGGTGATCGGCGCCGGGCCGGCCGGCCTCGC
Source organism: Craterilacuibacter sp. (assembly GCF_051659485.1). Lineage (NCBI taxonomy): Bacteria > Pseudomonadati > Pseudomonadota > Betaproteobacteria > Neisseriales > Neisseriaceae > Craterilacuibacter > Craterilacuibacter sp. The sequence goes on from NZ_JBOFOO010000438.1 coordinate 4,446, forward strand.
TTGTGCCGATGTGCTGGTGCGCAATGGCGTGCGGCCGGTGGTATTCGACCGCTACGAGGAAATCGGCGGCCTGCTGACCTTCGGTATTCCCGAATTCAAGCTGGAAAAGAGCGTGGTGGTACGCCGGCGCGAGATCATGGAAGGCATGGGCATCGAGTTCCGCCTCAATACCGAGATCGGCCGCGATATCGCCATCGACACGCTGCTGGCCGACTACGACGCGGTGTTCATGGGCATGGGTGCGTACAAGTACATGAAGGGCGGCTTCGACGGTGAAAACCTGCCCGGCGTACTCGAGGCGCTGCCTTATCTGATCAACAATGTGCGCCAGAGCATGGACACCCTGCCGGCAGGTGATGCGGCCGTGTCCATGGCCGGCAAGCGTGTAGTGGTGCTGGGCGGTGGCGACACCGCGATGGACTGCAACCGCACCGCCATCCGTCAGGGCGCCAACAGCGTGATCTGTGCCTATCGCCGCGATGAAGCCAATATGCCGGGCTCCAAGCGCGAAGTGGGCAATGCGCGCGAAGAAGGCGTGGTGTTTCAGTGGAACCGCCAGCCGATGGGGATTGCACAAGCCGAAGACGGCAGCCTGCTGCTGACGCTGGCCGAAACCCGCCTCGGTGCACCCGATGCCAAGGGCCGGCGCAATGCCGAAGTCGTGCCGGGTAGCGAAGAAATGATCGCCTGCGACCACGTCATCATCGCCTTCGGCTTTCAGGCCGAAGCGGCCGCGTGGTTTGAAGGCGCGAATATCGTCAGCGACGAGCGCGGCCGCACCGTTGCGCCCGAGCGCGCGGCATTCCGGCACCAGACCAGCAACCCGCAAATATTTGCCGGCGGCGATATGGTACGCGGTGCGGACCTCGTGGTGCGTGCGGTATTCGAAGGCCGCCAGGCTGCCGAAGGCATGCTGGAATACATGAAAGTCTGGTGATCGCCATCGCGGCTGAAGCCGCTCCTACAGGCTAGACCGGTGTAGGAGCGGCTTCAGTCGCGAGCTTTTTTGTCGTGGTTTTTTTGTTGTTCACAACCATACTGCATCCCAGTGCGGATAATCGCCGATATGCTGAACCAAGCCTGCTCGTAAAGGGTTGGCCACAATATAACGCGCTAGCCGTGCCAAATCTTCATCGCGACGCAGGGCATGGTCATGAAAGCCCGCTTGCCACAGTGTACTGCTGCTACCTTGCATGCGATTGATGGCGGGGGATGAAGAACCCTTAACCCAGCGAATAAGCTCGGACAGCGAAGCCGAGTTCAACTCGAACAGCCAGTGCAAATGATCAGGCATCAGCACAAAAGCCAGAGTATGAGCGCCGAAGCGCTGTTCGGCCGCTTTCAGGGTCAGAATGATTAAGCGTGCTGCAGCAAAGTCTGAAAAGACAGGGCGACGCTGGTCCGTGACACAGGTGACATGATAAACCTGCCCCCGAACAGAATAGCGTCCCGAGCGTAAAGCGTGAGCATGGGGCATGGCATGATCCTTATTCCGGGTAATACGCTCGCGGCTGAAGCTAGACCTGTGTAGGAGCGGCTTCAGCCGCGAGCTTTTTTGCCACCTGAAATCCTGTACCAATAATCCTATAGTGCTGTAGCAGCCATTTGGGCTGTTTCATTATTAAGGAGTCGGTGCATGAAAAAACTGTTAGCCGGTTTGCTCGGCGCCCTGTTGCTGTCTTCTGCCGCGATGGCTGCGGTCAATCTTAATAGCGCAAGCCAGGCCGAGCTGGAGGCGCTAAATGGCATCGGCCCGTCCAAGGCCAAGGCCATTATTGATTTTCGTACCAAGAATGGTCCGTTCAAAACGGTAGAAGAGCTGAATAATGTGCCGGGTATTGGCGACAAGACCATGGAAATGCTGAAAAAAGATGTGAGTGTCGGCCCAGGCAAACCGGCTGCCACAATGAGCAAGCCCGCCATGCCGGACAGCAAGCCGCCTATGGCTAAGCCTGCGATGCCGGGCGCCAAACCGCCAGCCACCAAGCCGGCTACACCTTCATATTGATGGACAAAACCCGACACAGCGTCGGGTTTTTTGATGGCAAGCTCGCGGCTGAAGCCGCTCCTACGGATATGTACCCTGTAGGAGC
>NZ_JBOFOO010000439.1:0-6691 GCF_051659485.1 Craterilacuibacter sp.
TGAATAATTTTACTGGACGCCTGATACGCCTGCTGAAAACGGATCAGGTTGGCGGCCTCTTCATCGAGATTGACACCGGAAAACGACTCGCGCGCCAGATAGGTTTCCTTCAGGGTCACCGCTTGTGCCTCCGAGGCTATTTTCACTTCATTGGTCTTGGTGCCGATAAAACTCACCAGCTGCCCAAAGAAGCCCTGAAAATCCGTTGTCTTGCCGACAGTGCCATCCGGCTGGAAATTGGCAGTGCCATTAGGGGTACTGCTCATGGTTTTCTTGGTCTGAATCTTGACCAGTTCCAGCATATTGCTGTTGTCCGAAGGGGTGAAATCGGCCTTGCCTTCCGGCGTATCCAGCCCGCTGGCCTTGGTCGATATCGTCAGCGTAGCCTCAGCGTCACCCATTCCCTCGGCCTTGAACTCGATCACCAGTGCAGGATCTGTCTGGCTGGTCAGGATGTAGCCACCGGCCACACCCGGTGCATCGGTCACGTCGTAACCGGCCGCGCTAAATGGCGGCTTTCCATTCGGCGTGTACTTGAGTTCGATATCAGCAGGCAGACTAGGCACCGCATCATCGTGGCTACCCTGTGCCGTCTGCCATACCGAAGAGATCGTCGGTTTGAGGACACCTTCATGCGGCAGTGATGCCTTGAGTGAAGAGCTGACCGCCAGCTTGGACGGGTCGGTAATCGCCACCGAAAAGTTCGCCGCCGCATCGCGGTAAGCCTTCATCTGCGATTCCAGCGTTTCAACCTCGCCGGTTCGTGGATTGAGCTCGCCAACAGCGACAGGGCGAAAATTGCTCAGGCTCTTGAATATATCGCCGCCAGGCTGGTTATACAGATCGCGCCCGACACCCGATTGACGGTTTAGCTGGTCGGCCACCTCCATCACCAAACGCCCCAGATCCGCCTGCGAGCGATTCAGCGCCTCGGCCTTACTGTTGATCAAGCCTGACAGCGAGCCGCCTTCAAACAGGCGGTCCGGAATGCGTACCGTGCCGTTACTGCCGGCATAGGCAATTTCAAGTTTTTGCGGGTCATTCAGCGACTCGACCACTTCCAGCGGAAAATGGTCGCCCGATGACACCAATGCCTGGCCACTACCGATAGAGATGGTATAGCGGCCATCCGACTGCACCGTCACATCGGCTTTCACCAGACGGTTCAAGTCCAGTACCAGCTGATCACGCTTATCCATCAGATCATTCGGTACGGCACCACCTTGACCCATGGACTGGATCTGGACATTGATTTCGGAAATCTGTTTGCCGATGGCGTTGACCTGGCTCACGCTGGAGCGGATCTGGGTATTGATCCCCTCGCGCAGCTCTTCGAAACGGCCATTAACCAGCTGCACCCGTCCGGCAAACGCCTGAGCGCTATTGATCACCGCCTGACGGGCCGGTATCGAATCCGGCGTCGAGTTCAGCGCCTGCATGGACTTGAACAAATCGGACATACTGGAACCCAGACTGGTACTTTCATCCCCCAGCAGGTCTTCCAGTTGCGACAGATACGCCATCTGCGTCGACAGTTTGCTTTCCTGCGTCGTAGCCGTGGACAGCTGACGCTCCAGATAACTGTTGTAGACGCGGTTGACCGCCGTCATCTCGACCCCGCGCCCGACATAGCCGTAACCTTGGAAGCTGGGCATCTGCGCAGCCTGACTCACGCGCTGGCGATGGTACCCCGGGGTGTTCACGTTACTCACGTTCTGCGCCACGGTACTTATCGCGACTTGTGCCGCATTCAGGCCGGACAGTCCAATGCTGTAAATACTGGACATATTATCTCCTTCATTACACCCTGCTTATCGACCAAGCCAGCAGAATGTTTAGCAATAACTATCAAACTTTGGCGCTACGCGCGACGGCCAGCAGTTTCTGGGCGTAGGCCGGGTCGGTTGCATACCCGCCCTGCTGCAGTGCTTTGCCATAGGCGGCAGCATCGCCACCGCTACCCAGCGCCGCCTGATAACGCGAGCTGCCCTGTATCAGACGGGCGTAATCACTGAATGCATCTTCCAGCGAGGCGTAAGAGCGGAAGCTCTCAACCTGCTTTTGCGCCTTGCCAGCGACAAACTCGGTCGTCAGCGTTGCCACGCTATCGCCCTGCCAGCTGCCGCCTGCCTTGATACCGAACAGGTTGTAGCTTTCGCGCCCGTCCGGATGACGGATGGCGCGCTTGCCCCAGCCCGACTCCAGTGCGGCATGACTGACGATCAGGTGCGCATCCACCCCCAATTGCTTGGCGGCTTTTTGTGCATGTGGCAGCAGGGTTTCGACAAAGGCACGCGCTTCGCGCGGAATTTCGCTGACGGCCGGTGCGCTAGGCAAGGCGGCAGGATCGGTTATCGTCTTGACCGCCAGTCGCGCCCTATCCAGCGTCTGCAACAAGGGCGCCGGTATGCTATTGGCCGGCGTCGCCAGGCGTTCGACATCACGCGGCGCCACATCGACCTGCGACAGCTTGCCGATTTCGCGTGCCAGCATGTCGCCCATACCGATACCGCCGGAGCCGACCATCGCCTGTACCATTTGCTGGTCCAGCATGCCGCGCCAGGTCTGCATATCACTGCTGTCTTCTTCATCACCCAGTTCGGTGGCGCGCATGGCGCGCACCATAGTCTCCATCAGCATGGATTCGAACTGGTGCGCAACCTGGCGGATACCTTCTTCCGGGCTTTTGCGGGCAATATCGGCCAGCCGGCTGGCCCCCGAGGGATCTAGCGCCAACTGGCGGGATAAATCGGTGGCGGGATTAAGAGATGACACAACGGACATTCAAGCTCTCCTTATTGTGCCCAATGCAGCAATAATAGTGCCAACTATCAGATAATTTGCAATTCGGCCTTGAGTGCGCCGGCTGCCTTCATCGCCTGCAGGATGGAGATCAAGTCCTGCGGGCCGGCGCCCAGCGAATTGAGGGCAGCGACCACCTTGGCCAGATCAACGCCGCGCGGCACGCTGATCACCTTGCCGCCATCCGCCTTGATATTAATATCGGCCTGATTGGTGACGGCAGTCTGGCCGCCGGCCAGCGCCCCAGGCTGACTCACTTGCGGCGTATTTGTCACCGTCACCGACAGATTGCCATGCGCCACGGCACAAGGCTCCAGCGTCACGGTCTGGTTCATCACGATAGAGCCGGTGCGCGCATTAACGATCACCAAAGGGGAGGCTTTTGCCGGCGTGACGGCAATATTTTCCAGCCGCGCCAGAAACGCCACCCGCTGATTGCTGTCCTGCGGCGCAGAAACTTCGACCAGACGACCATCAATGGCGCGGGCAACGCCAGTACCGAATTCGCGGTTAATAGCCATCACCACGCTATTGGCGGTACTGAAGTCGGCCTCGTTCAGCTCCAGTTCGACAACACCCTGATTGGATGCGGCCGGCGCATCACGTTCGATAATGGCACCACCCGGCACCCGTCCAACCGACAGGTGATTGACCTGCACACTACTACCTGCGGCAGAAGCCCCGACGCCACCGACAATCAGGCTGCCTTGCGCCATGGCGTAAATCTGTCCGTCCACGCCCTTGAGCGGCGACAGCAGCAAGGTGCCGCCACGCAGACTTTTGGCATCACCCAGCGACGAGGCGGTGACGTCTATTTTTTGGCCGCTGCGGGCAAACGCCGGCAAAGTTGCCGTCAGGCTGACGGCAGCCACGTTTTTCGGGTCCAGCTTCATTCCTTGCGGAATTTGCACCCCCAGCTGGTTGAGCATATTGGCGAGCGACTGGGTGGTAAACGGCGACGAGTTACCCTTGTCGCCACTGCCATCCAGACCCACCACCAGACCGTAACCGATCAGCTGGTTCTGACGCACACCGGCAATGGTGGACATATCTTTCAGGCGTTCGGCCTGAGCCTGCCATGGCAAGGCTAACGCTGCCAGCAGAATAAAAACAATGCGCTGCACAGGCACTCCTAGAACGGCAAAATGGTCAGAAAGAAGCGTGATAGCCAGCCGGTCTGGTTAAACAGCCGGTTGCTACCCTGATTGACCTGCTCGACACGGGCATCGGCCATGCGCGTAGACGACACCACATTCCCCTTCTTGATATCGCGCGGATTGATCACCCCCGACAAGCGCACGACTTCCAGCTCCTCGTTGATTTTCATCTGTTTCTCGCCGCTCACCGCCAGATTGCCATTGGCCAGCACCTCGATCACCGTCACCGAAATCGAGCTATTGAAAGAACTGGCATTGGTATTACTGCCCTTGCCGTTACGGCTGGCAGAACCGCTGCCATTCAGGGAGGTGCCACCGAGTTTGTTTTCCAGGAAGTCGGAGAAGAATGGAATATTGATACTGGCGTCGATGCCGCCCTTGATGCTGGCATCGCGGTTACCCTTGGATTCTTCGCTCAAGGAGGAGCGGTTGCTCTCCTCGATCTGCACGGTGAGGATATCGCCGACCCCGACCGGCATGCGGTCTTCAAACAAGGGGCGAAAGCTGGCCTGCTGAAAGATGGAACCATTGGCCGGCACGCTCATGGGCACTGGTTGCGGACGCACCGACACCGGCTGCTGCACGATGGAGGGGGTTTGCACCGCACAAGCTGCCAAAGCCAACACCAGCAGAATCCCATACCCCCGCACAACGGCGCGGCCTAAACATCTGAACATACTCAAGTTACCCGTTTATAACTGCGCCACGCGCTGCAGCATCTCGTCGGCGGTCTTGATCGCCTTGGAATTCATTTCAAATGCGCGCTGCGCCTGTATCATATTGATCAACTCTTCGGTCACGTTGACGTTGGAGTCTTCCAGATAACCCTGGCTGATCCTGCCACGCCCCTCCGTCCCCGGGTCACCCTCGATCGCCGCACCGGAAGCTGCTGTTGGCAGGTATAGGTTTTCACCCAGACTCTCCAGCCCCTGCGGATTGATAAATGACGCAGTCTGGATGGTACCCGCCACCACCGGATCGGGATTACCCTTGATGAAATACTGCACCACACCCGAGTCGGAAATACTGACTTGGGACGCATCCGACGGAATGGTAATCGCCGGATCCAGTGCATAGCCGGCCGAATTGACGATAGTGCCTTCTTCATTGCGCTTGAATTCGCCATTGCGGGTATAGCCGGCAATGCCGTCCGGCATCTGGACGCGGAAGAATCCGTCACCAACGATGGCCATATCGAAAGTCTGCTCGGTACGCACCATATTGCCCTGCGTGTGTATGCGTGCCGAGGCGACTGCAGCCGAACCGGTACCCACCTGCAAGCCGGTAGGCAAGCTACCGCCGCCGGCAATCTGGGCACCGGGCTGGCGCAGCGTCTGGTAATAGAGATCCTCGAACACCGCATTGGAGCGTTTAAAGCCCTTGGTATTGACGTTGGCGAGGTTGTTCGAGGTCACATCCAGCCGGAACTGGCTGGAGTCCATGCCGGTTTTGGCGATATATAGCGAGCGCATCATGATGGCTTATCCTTGTTCGGGGCCGCTTAGGCGTTGAGCGACAGCAACTGGGTCGCGCGCTGGGCATTCTGGTCGGCTGTCTGCATCAGTTTCACATGCAGGTCGTAATGGCGGGCATGGCTAATCATCTGCACCAGCGATTCGACCGCGTTGACATTGGAGGCCTCCAGCGCACCGGAGACCACGCGCACATTGGCATCCGGCTGCGCCACACCACCTCCATGCAGGCGAAACAGGCCATCCTCGCCCTTGTATACGCCACGTGCGCCGGGGTTAACCAGCTTGATGCGGCCGACTTCCTGCGGATTGCGGTCGCCGCCATCGGTAGGCACTGCCGACACCGAGCCATCCTTGGCTATCAATACACGGCTATTGGGCGGCACCTGCAAAGGGCCGGCCTCACCGATAATCGGCAAGCCGCTGCGGGTACGCATGGCGCCGGCCTCGTCGATAACATAACCGCCATCACGGCTATAGGCCTCGCCGCCATCCGGTGCGGTGACGGCAAAAAAGCCGTCATTGGCCAGTGCAAAATCGGCCTCGTTGCCGGTCTGCTGCAAGCTGCCCTGCGACAGATCGTGGCCGACGGTATTGTCTACCTGATACACGCGGGTGGGCGAACCCTCGCCCACCACCGGCAAGGCACGAAACACCACCTGATCGGCCTTGTAGCCATTGGTGTGGACGTTGGCCAGATTTTGCGCCGTGGTCGATTGTTGCCATTCGACGTGTTTGGCGCCATTCATGGCCAGATACAGCATGCGGTCCATCGCCTAGCTCCTCAATGCGATCAGCGGATATTGATCAGCGTCTGCAATACCGTATCCTGCGTCTTGATGGTCTGCGCATTGGCCTGATAAAAGCGCTGCGCGGTGATCATATTGACGAGTTCGGTGGTCATATCGACGTTGGAGTCTTCCAGCGACGCCCCCTGTACATAACCGACGTTACTGCTGCCCGGTGCATTGATCTTGGCGCCACCAGAAGCAAAAGTCTCGACCCAGCGATTGTCACCGGTAGGCTGCAAGCCTTGCGCATTGGCAAAGTTGGCCAGAACGACCTGACCGATGATCTTGCTCTGGCCGTTGGAGTAACGCGCCTCGACATAGCCCTCCTTCGAGGTGCTGACACTGGACAATACCCCGTCAGCCCAGCCATCCACGCGCTGCTCGGCATTGGCATACGGGCCTGCATTCTGGGTAAAGCCTGCCATTTCAACCGCGATACTCAAGGGTGCACCACCACTGGTTACCGCCT
>NZ_JBOFOO010000440.1:0-4978 GCF_051659485.1 Craterilacuibacter sp.
GAAAAAGAAATAATCGGGTATAATCGTCACCTTGACGCGACAGGCTAGTCCTGTCGCGTTGGTTTTGTAGCCTCTGCAGGCTATTAAAAGCGTGATGTATGGGTTCCTCAAGTGTCTGACGGCTTAGGTCGCCGGTCCACCTTGCATCTAATCTAACTCAGTTTCAGCAGGAGTCTTCCTAATGCCGAAGATGAAAACCAAGTCGGGTGCTAAAAAGCGTCTGAAGGTTCTGGGCAACGGTGGTGTCAAGCGTTCTTACGCTTTCAAGCGTCACATCCTGACCAAGAAGACCACCAAGACCAAACGTCAATTGCGCGGCACTACCATGGTAGATGCTAGCAATATGCCGTCTGTTCGTGCAATGCTGCCCTACGCCTAAGGAGTTATAAATGCCACGTGTAAAACGCGGTGTCACCGCTCGCGCTCGTCACAAGAAAATCATTGCTCTTGCGAAAGGCTATCGCGGCCGTCGCAAGAACGTATACCGTGTTGCCAAGCAAGCGGTAATGAAAGCTGGACAGTACGCTTATCGTGACCGTCGTCAGAAAAAGCGTCAGTTCCGTCGTCTGTGGATTGCCCGTATCAACGCCGCTGCGCGTGAATGTGGTCTGTCCTACAGCAAGTTCATGAATGGCCTGAAGAAAGCCGCTATCGAGATCGACCGTAAGGTTCTGTCCGATATGGCCATCTTCGACAAGCCGGCTTTTGCCCAGATCGTTGAGATCGCAAAAACCAAGCTTGCTTAATTGCCAGATGATTTAAAGGGAGGCGTAAGCCTCCCTTTTTTTCGTAAAACTTTTAGAATGCTGACCAGACGCAAACAGGCGTGTGGTCAGTTTTCTTCACATTGGACCCCGACAATGAACAACGTGGACGTGATACTCGAGTCAGCGCTGGCGGCTATTGCTGCCGTGTCTGACCTGATCGAGCTGGAGCAGGTCAAGGCCAAGTATCTGGGCAAGAGCGGCGAACTGACCGGTCTGCTCAAGCAGCTGGGCGCGCTGGCGCCGGATGAGCGCAAGAGCGCCGGCGCGGTGATTAACGCCGCCAAACAGGCATTCGAGGCCGCACACAATGCGCGCCGCGATGCCATCAATAGCGCCAAGCTTGAGCAGCAACTGGCTGCCGAGGCACTGGATGTGACTATGCCGGGTCGCGGTAAGGGTACGGGTGGTCTGCATCCGGTGACACTGACGCTGGAGCGCATCACCGAGCTGTTCCGCTCCATGGGCTTTGAAGTGGCCGACGGCCCGGAAATCGAGACCGATTTCCACAATTTCCAGGCGCTGAACATTCCGGAAGACCACCCCGCGCGTGCGATGCAGGACACCTTCTATGTGGAAGGTGGCGATGTGCTGCGTACCCACACCTCGCCGATCCAGGTGCGTTACATGCTGGACAACCAGCCGCCGATCAAGATCATCGCACCGGGGCGCGTCTACCGTGTCGATTCCGATGCCACGCACTCGCCGATGTTCCACCAGATGGAAGGCCTGTGGGTGGATGAGGATGTCAGCTTTGCCGATCTGAAGGCCACCATTACCGACTTTTTGCGCCGCTTCTTCGAGCGCGAAGACCTGCAGGTGCGCTTCCGTCCATCGTTCTTCCCGTTTACCGAACCGTCGGCCGAGATCGACGTGCTGGGCGAGAAAGGCTGGCTGGAAGTGGGCGGTTGCGGCATGGTGCACCCGAATGTGCTGGCCAATGTCGGCATCGACGCCGAACGCTACACCGGCTTTGCCTTCGGCATCGGTCTGGATCGCTTTGCCATGTTGCGTTATGGCGTGAACGATCTGCGTCTCTTCTTCGAGAACGATCTTTCCTTCCTTAAACAGTTCAACTGAGCGCGGGGCTGACAAGAATATGCAATTTTCCGAACAGTGGCTGAGAAGCTGGGTCAATCCGTCCATTTCCAGTGATGAACTTTCTTATTTGCTGACCATGGCCGGCCTCGAGGTCGAAGAGACCACGCCTGCCGCACCGGTGTTTTCCGGTGTGGTGGTGGCTGAAGTAATGGAAGTGGCCAAGCACGAAAATGCCGATCGTTTGCGCGTGACCAAGGTGGATGTCGGTACCGGCGAGCTGGTGCAGATCGTCTGTGGTGCCCCTAATGTTGCCGTCGGTGCCAAGGTGCCGTGTGCGCTGTCGGGCGCCGTATTGCCGGGCGATTTCAAGATCAAGCCGACCAAGATGCGCGGAGTCGAATCCAACGGCATGCTGTGCTCGGGTAAGGAGCTGGGTGTGCCGGACGAGGTCGATGGCCTGCTGCTATTGCCCGCAGATGCACCGGTTGGGGTCAGCATCCGTGATTATCTGGGGCTGGACGACAGCTTGTTCACCCTCAAAATTACGCCTAACCGTGCCGACTGTCTGTCGATCAAGGGTCTGGCGCGTGAAGTCTCCGCGCTGACCGCGACGGCGCAGCAACCGGTCGCCATCGTGCCGGTCGCTGCCGTGCATGACGAAGTCCGCCCGGTGACGCTGGCTGCCGGCAAGGCCTGTGGCCGCTATATCGGCCGTGTGCTGAAAAATGTCGATGCGGCAGCGGCGACGCCCGAGTGGATGCGCCGTCGTCTTGAACGCTCCGGCTTGCGTTCCATCTCGGCCATTGTCGATATCACCAACTATGTGCTGCTTGAACAGGGTCAGCCCATGCACGCTTTTGACCTGGCCAGGGTTGATGGCGGCATTACCGTGCGCTTCGCGCAAGCGGGTGAAACGCTGGTCTGTCTGAATGAAAAAGAAGTCGTGCTTGCGCCTGACACCATGGTCATTGCCGACGACAGCAAGGCGCTGGCGATTGCCGGCATCATGGGTGGCTTGCATAGCGGCGTGACGACGGGTAGTCGCGACATCTTTCTCGAAAGTGCTTTCTTTGCACCTGAAGCCATTGCCGGCAAGGCGCGGACGCTGGGCTTCGGTTCGGATTCTTCCTTCCGCTACGAGCGCGGGGTCGATTTCGAATTGCAGCGCGATGCGATCGAACGCGCTACGCAACTGGTGCTGGACATCTGCGGTGGCGAAGCCGGCCCGCTGACTGAAGCGATTGGCGAACTGCCGGTGCGCAATGATGTCACGGTACGTACCGCGCGTGTGGCACGGGTGCTGGGTATTTCGCTGTCGGCTGAACAAATCGGCCAGACCCTGTCGCGTCTTGGCTTGCCGTATCAGGCAACGGCCGAAGGCTTTGCCGTAGCGGCGCCAAGCTTCCGCTTCGATATCGAGATCGAAGTCGATCTGATCGAGGAAATCGCACGCGTCTATGGCTACGATGCCATCCCGTCCGATGCACCGCGTTCGCGCCTATCCATGTTGCCGCTGCCGGAGAATCGCCGTCCGCGCGCACAGGTTCGCCATTTCCTGGCCGGTCGCGATTATCAGGAAGTGGTCAGCTACGCCTTTGTCGAAGAGAAATGGGAAGCCGATTTCGCCGCCAACCTCGATCCGGTACGCCTGATCAATCCGATTGCCAGCCAGATGAGCGTGATGCGTTCGACGCTGGTCGGCGGTCTGGTTGATGTGCTGTCATCCAATATCAACCGCAAGCAGGCGCGTGTACGCGTGTTTGAAGTGGCGCGTGTGTTCTCCAAGACCGAAGGCGGTTTTGATCAGCCCGAGAAGATCGCTGCGCTGGCCTGGGGCCCGCGCGAGGCCGAGCAGTGGGGCAGCAAGGCCGAGCGCGTCGATTTTTACGACGTGAAGGCGGATGTCGAAGCACTACTTTCGCCACGCGTGGCCAGCTTCCGCCGCGCCAGTCATGCCGCCTTGCATCCGGGGCGTTGTGCCGAAGTGGTGCTGGATGGTCAGGTCATCGGCTTTATTGGCGAACTGCATCCGCGCTGGGTGCAGGCTTATGATCTGCCGTCGGCTCCGGTGCTGTTCGAAATCGACTTTGCCGCCGCCGAGTGCGCAGTGCCGGTAAAGGCGCAGGCAGTATCACGCTTTCAGGCGGTGCGTCGCGATTTGGCTTTGCTAGTGGACGAAAGCACCGAAGTTGCGGCCATGCTGGACAGCTTCGCGCGCGTGGCCGGCCCACTGGTGACCGAAGTGGCGCTGTTTGACGTGTATCGCGGCAAGGGCGTGGAAGAGGGCAAGAAGAGCCTAGCCTTCCGCATTCAGTTGCATGACATGACGCGTACGCTGACCGACGAAGACGTCGAGCCGGTGATCGCCGCCATGCTGGCAGTGGTTTCGGCCGATCATCAGGCGAGCCTTCGCGGCTGATATCCTGTATCCTCTTGTTTTGTTGAATTAATCCCCCGCCTGTGAGCGGGGGATCATTTTGTACTTGTCGTTTTTGAGGTGTGTTCATGACTTTGACCAAGGCCGAGTTAGCCGACCTGTTGTTTGATCAGGTAGGCTTGAACAAACGCGAAGCCAAGGACATGGTGGAATCGTTTTTTGAGGAAATCCGTGTCGCTCTTGAAGTCGGAGACAGTGTCAAACTGTCCGGTTTCGGTAACTTTCAACTGCGCGATAAGCCACAGCGCCCCGGGCGTAACCCCAAAACCGGTGAAGAGATTCCTATCTCGGCGCGCCGAGTGGTAACTTTTCATGCAAGTCAGAAACTGAAGGGCATGGTTGAGCAGAATAATGACAACTGTTGAACTGCCGGCAATCCCGGCCAAGCGTTACTTTACGATTGGTGAAGTGAGCGAACTGTCCGGGGTCAAGCCTCATGTATTGCGCTACTGGGAGCAGGAGTTTCTCCAGCTCGGCCAGATCAAGCGCCGCGGCAACCGCCGTTATTACCAGCATCAGGAAGTGTTGCTGATCAGGCGTATCCGCGGCCTGCTGTACGATGATGGTTTTACCATTCAGGGTGCCCGTCAGCGCCTGCAGCAGCAGAGCGGGGCACCGGCATCCATGAGTGCCGGCGAAGTGCGCAAAGAGCTGCAGTCCATTCTGGCATGGCTCGATCTGGGTATTGGCAAATATTGATTTACCCAATATAATATCTGCTCTTTAAGTCGGGGTA
>NZ_JBOFOO010000441.1:0-1751 GCF_051659485.1 Craterilacuibacter sp.
CCAAACTGCTCGCGCAAGCACAGCGTCACCGCGGCAAGCAAAGCCAGGCCGGCAAACGCCAAGGCGGTCGCCTGATTCAAGCCGGGAAACAGCAAGGGCACGAACACGCCCTGCAGGGCCCACGCCGCAGCCAGCACCAGCATCCACACCCCGGCGCGCGGCAAACCGGCGAACAGGCGACCAGCCGTAGAAACTACTGTAGGAGCGGCCTCAGCCGCGATAAGCGTGTTTGAAACAGGCTCGCGGCTGAAGCCGCTCCTACAGCAGGCAGCCACCCCCAGCAAGCCGGCCGCCAGCAGCGTCAACCACAACACACTGGCCTCGCCGAACCATTGCGGCAACGGCACATAATGGATGCGCGATAAAAAAGGCAGGATGGCAATCAGCGCCCACACCAGCAGGGCAAGCGGGGCAACAGCAAAATTCAGGCGCATAAAGACGGGCAGCTAGTCAGTGCAAAGAGGGTATTGTAACGGGCATTGCGCGATTGCAAGGGATAGCATGCAAAACGCCACCCGAGGGTGGCGTGGCGGGTCGCAGATTAGATGGGTTGCGCTACGCTGCACCCATCCTACGCCTCATGTGGCAGGCTATTTCACCGTCTGCGCCGCGGCCGATGCACCGGACTGGCTATACGCTTGTGCCGCGCTGCGGCTGATCTGCTGCAAAGGCTGCAAGGCTGGCGCGGCTTGCGCACTCAACATCGCCGCCAGTTGCGGCGCAGTATCGGGAAAAGCGGCAATCGCCTGACGCAAGGCCGCTTCGGCGCCGGCCGCATCACCATGATGGGCGCGCAGCATGGCCAGCTTGACGAGCGTCCCCGGGTAGGGGCGATAGGCGGCCAAGCGTTCGAACAGCGGCAGCTTGAGCGCCAGATGATTGGCGCTGCCATCCAGATAGTTGGACAACAACTGGTCGGTTTCATAGCTCCATACCGGATTCGCCCCCTGCTGCAACAGCGCCTCGATACGCGCCTTGTTTTCGGCCGGCTTGTCTGCCGGCATCACCCAGCGCACCCAGTCGAAATACATCACCAGCCCCAGCACAATCTGCCACCCAGCCAAGCCCAGCAGCAATAGCGAGCCCAGCCGGCGCAGGCTGGGGCGGATAGCAACAGCAAAGCCCCGGGCCGGAGTCAGCCCCAGCAGCACGGCAAACACCATCAAAAAGCTGGCGTACCACAGCGGGTATTCCAACAGGCTGTGCCCGAGCAGCACCAGCGCCAGCCCCAGCACCAGCAAGGCGTCCGCCCCGGCGTTTTCCCGCTTGAACCACGGCAAAAACGCCCACAACAAGCCCGTAGCGACAGCCAGCGTGCCGACGATGCCGGTCTCGGCCAGCAATTGCAGCACGATATTATGGCAATGGGTAAACAGCCAGCTCTCGCTCCACTGCCCGGCAAACGCCGGCTCCAGCAACACAGACTGTGCGGCATAGCCCCCCAGCCCCACGCCAAACAGCGGATGTGCAACAAACACCGACCATGCTTTTTGCCACTCTATCCAGCGCCGTGCCCCGAAGCCGCCATCCATAAAACGATCCAGAGCACTTGCCTGCCGGATCGGCAAGCCCAGCGCATTCAGCGCGGTATTGATTTCACTCGTGAAAATCTGGCACAGCGCGATGGCGATCACCGCAGCGGCCAAGGCCTTGGCCATGCGCCGGCTCTCCGCGGCGGTCTCGGACTTGCTCGCCAGCCGCAACATGGCCCACGCCAGTAAAGGCAGGCCCAAGGCATAGGCCAGCACCAG